>JACDGA010000014.1 GCA_013815505.1 Acidimicrobiia bacterium | reverse complement strand
ACGATCGTCGTGTCGTCGTCGGTGGCTTCGAGCGTCGCCGTCGTCGCCGGGACGAGCACACGCACCTCGTCGATCGGCGCGAGCATCTCGACGCGCACCTGGTGGCGGTAGGGCTCGACGGAGATTGCGCGCTGGACAAATGACACGGCGTCGGGTGGATCGTGCAGTTCGACGCGGTGCCCCGTCGCGCGAACGTCGCCGAAGCGATCGAGCCGCAGCGTTCGCCACGCACCGCGGTCCCGGTCGTGGGCGACGAGGTACCAACGTCGCCCCGTGCTGACGACCCGATGCGGGTCGACGGTGCGGTCGGTGACGTGACCGTCGCGGTCTGTGTAGCGGACGCGTAGCCGCTCGCGGTCGCGACATGCCCGTGTCACGGTGACGAGCACGTCGGAGGAGATCGGGTCGGTGGTCGTCGGAAGTGACGAGGTCATCGCTCCGATCGCGCCCACCTGGCGGGCGAGCGGCGGAGGCAGCAGCGGTTCGATCTTGGCGAGCGCGCGAGCGGCCGTCTCGTCGCCGCCCGGCACCGACCCCGACGCCGCGGCACGCAGGCTGACCGCAACGGCGACGGCTTCGTCGCGGTCGAGCATGAGCGGCGGCATTGCCCTGCCGCCGGCGCCGAGGCGGTAGCCGCCGTCCCTGCCGACGGTCGACTCGATCGGGTAGCCGAGCATGCGCAGCCGCTCGACGTCGCGGCGGACGGTGCGCACGGTGACGCCGGAGCGCTCGGCGAGCGCCGAGCCGGGCCAGTGAGGGCGCGACTGCAGCAGCGAAAGCGTTTCCAGCAGGCGAGCGGTCGTGTCCGGCATCGACGTGAGATTCTCGCACAGAGAGGACAGAATCAGTCCTCATTGCTGCCTACCGTCGGTGCGAGTGGACATCGCATGGACCGATCAACTCGTCGACCAGCTCGCGTTCCAGTGGGACGGGTACTTTCGTCCGCGCCTCGACGAGCTCACCGACGAGCAATACCTGTGGGAGCCGGTCGACGGCTGCTGGAGCATCCGGCAGCGCTCGGAGGCGGTGACCTCACACGCGATCGGTGAGGGCCCGAACGCGATCGACTACGTCGTGCCGGAGCCCGAACCGGTGCCGTTCACGACGATCGCATGGCGGATGGGTCACATCTCGATCGGCGTCTTCGGCGAGCGAGCGGCGAACCACTTCGGTGCCGGCGACGTCAGCTACGGCGCGACGGCATGGCCGATCGACGCGGCGGGCGGACTCGCTCTGCTCGACCGACATCACGATGCATGGCTGGCGGGCGTCGCGACGATGAGTGCCGACGATCTCGCCAGGCCGTGCGGGCCACACGAGGGGCCGTTCGCCGACCGGCCCTTCGCCGAGCTCGTGCTGCACATCAATCGCGAGGCGCTGCACCATGCCGCCGAGATCGCTGTCATCCTCGACCTGTACGCCCACCGTGCCTCGTTGCACGCCTGAAGGAGGATCTCCGATGACACCCACCATGCAAGTCGCGATCGACGCCGCCGAACCGCACGCCCAGAACAGGTTCTGGGCGGCGATCATGGAGTACGAGATCGAGGATCACCACGACATGATCGAGCAGATCGTCGCCGCGGGCCACGCCGGCGAGGACGACATCATCGAGGTCGAGGGCCGCAAGGTGTGGAAGACGGCAGCCGCATCCCGCCCTCGCGACGGGTCGGGGGCGCGACTCCTGTTCCAGCACGTGCCCGAGGCCAAGGCAGTGAAGAACCGTGTCCACCTCGACCTGCACGTGGGCGACGACGAGCGCGACGGCGCGGTCGCGAGGGCGCTCGAGCTCGGCGCGACCAAGTTGTGGGACGGTCGTCAGGGTCCGCAAACGTGGGTCACGCTCGCCGACCCGGAGGGCAACGAGTTCTGCATCTCGTGAGCGTTCAGCTGCTGCCCGATCGCGAACGCATCACGGCGACACCCTCGCCTTCGAGCTCGTCCAGCGCCGGCTGACGGCCCAGCGCACCGGCCAGCACCGAGATTCCCCTGCCCCGCAGCGGCGCGCCGTCGCCGTGCGACCAGTCGAGGTCCGTGGCCTCGAGCCGGACGCCCTTCAGTTGCCCCCGGCCGACGAACCCGAGCGTCGCCTTCGACGAGACGACGAACTCCAGTGCTCGCCGCACGGCCGCGTGGGGCGGGTCGTGAGCGAGGCCGAGCGGCTGGCGGATGTCGTAGCCGTGGACGAGCAGCTCGGTGAGCGGTGCCTGCAGGGGGAGCAGCGGCGGACGCCACTCGTGCCGAGCCCGGTCGCGCAAGAGCGCGACGAGCTGCGGCATCGAGTAGTTCGCAACCTGTTCGGCCGTGGCGAGCACCGTGAAGCGGGGCACGCTGCCGCGCGATCGCACGATCAACGGGAGCGAGCCGCGCACCGACGACGTCAACGGCAGCGTCAGGTGCGCGACGATGTCGCGCACGGTCCACGCCTCGCACAAGCTCGGTGTGTCGAGCTGGGCGTCGTCGAGGCCCTCGGCCAGATCGGCTATCGCCCGCCGCTCGTCCGCGATGAGATCGATGTCGCCCATGCCGCCAGACGTTACCGACCGCCTGCGGGCGAGGTGAGCGACATGGGTTCTCGCCACGTGTGATCGGGTCGGCTTGGACGCCGTGCTGACCCAGTGGCGAGTGGTGCGGAGCTTCACGGATGTTGTCGAGGTGCGGATCGCGCGTCGTGCCCGTGAGCTCGCCGCCGAAGGTCGCTGCGAACGACCGGAAGGGATTCTGCGTGACGGCGGCAGAAAGTCGACGAAGGATGCGAGGGCGGCGGCGGATCGTGAGGCGGTGTGTGATGAGATGCCGATCTTCGAGACCACCCTGTCCGGCGGTGACGTCTCAACCGGTCACTTGGATGCGGTCGCCACCGCAACCAGGAGTCTCGACGACGACCAGCGCGCAGCGTTCGCTGACGCCGCCGTGGACTTGGCGGAGAGCGCCGCGGCGGGGGAGTCGGTGGAGGACTTCGCTCGTCGCTGCCGCGACCTGGCGCGCCGCCTGCAAACCGACGACGGCGTGGCCGAGTTCGAGACGCAACGCAAGGCGAGTCGGTTGCGGCGCCGTGTCGATCGCGACACCGGCATGTACCACTTCCACCTCGAGCTCGACCCGGTCACCGGGTCGACAGTGTCGAGCGCGTACCTCGCGCAGCTCGCCTCGGTGCGCGCCCGCCACTGCGACGATGACATGGCCCACGAACGGTTGGCGGCGATGGCGATGGTGGAGTTGATCACCGGTGCACGCGCGGTTGACCGGCGTGTCCCGGAGGTCACCGTGTTGATCGACCTCGACACGTTCATGTCCGGGTTGCACGACCACTCCGTGTGTGAAACAGAAGAAGGTGTGCCGGTGCCACCGTCAACGGTGCAGCGGTTGTGCTGCGACGCCGACATCGGACGCGCCATCCTCAACGCGAAGGGCGAACTGCTCGACCTGGGACGGTCGCAGCGCACCGCGAACCGTGCCCAACGACGAGCACTCAAGGCGATGTACCGCACCTGCGGGCACCCGGATTGTCAGGTGCTGTTCGGTGACTGCCAGATCCATCACGTCATCTGGTGGGAACGATTCGGGCCGACCTCGACAACCTCATCCCGCTCTGCAGTCGCCACCATCACATGGTGCACGAAGGCGGCTGGACCCTGACCCTCGACACCCACCGGGTCATCACCCTGCACCGACCCGACGGCACCCTGTCCTTCCGAGGCTCCACCGTCGACCACGCCCCCGCCGGCGTCGCACGAGCCAGCTCTGCCACCGGACGAAAGCGTCGACGAACCGCCGCCTGATGCGGGCTGCTCACACACCACCACGGCAACGACCCGAAGCGATCCTGCACGAGCGCATGGACCAATCCGGGTCGCACGGGCCCCAGGTACTGTCCGGCCGATGAGTGAGCGTCCGTTCCGCGTCGGTCTGCAGCTCCGCGCCAGCGATCCGGCGGAGGCCGCCGAGGAGGCCCAGCGGGCGGAGGAGCTCGGCTTCGACATCGTGCTCGTCGCCGACCACGTCGGATCGGATCACAGCCCGCTGCTGATGCTCGCCGCGGCGGCACACGCGACGCAGCGGGTTCGCCTCGGCACGTACGTGCTCAACTGCTGCCTCCACCATCCCGTGATGCTGGCGCGCGACGTGGTGACGCTCGACCACCTCAGCGGCGGACGAGTCGAGCTTGGGCTCGGTGCCGGCCATACCCCGGCCGAGTTCGCGGCGACGGGTGTGCCGATGCAGCCGGCACGTCAGCGAAAGGAGCGACTCGCCGAGTTCGTCGAGATCATGCGGACGTTGCTCGATGGCGGCACCGTTGACCACAACAGCGATCGCTTCGACCTCGCCGTCGCCGCCAACGTGACGAGGTCACGCCAGGAACGGCTGCCGATCCTCGTCGGCGGGAGCGGCGAGGCGTTGCTGTCGCACGCCGGGTCGCACGCCGACATCGTGGGGTTCACTGGGCTCGGCACGACACTGGCCGACGGACACCACCACTCGGTGCGGATGAGCGACGACGTGATGGACGCCGAGGTCGCAGTGGTACGCAAGGCCACACGCAGCGACAGCGTCGAGGCTGAGTTGAACGTCCTGGTGCAAGTGGTCGACGTCACCGACGACCGTGCGTCGGCGGCGAAAGCGCTCGCCGGCGAGATCGAAGGGCTCACCGAGGTCGATGCGTTGACGACGCCGTTCCTCGCGCTCGGCACGCACGACGAGATCGCCGGACAGCTCCGTGTCGCTCGAGAGCGGTGGGGGATCAACTACTTCGTCGTGCGCGACGCCGAGGGTTTCGCCCCGGTGATCGAGCTGCTACGCAGCCTGTGATGATCACTCCGCCTGGGGCTGGCGCTCCTCGAGGTCGATCCACGAGCCGTCCGGCTGGCGCAGCTGCGCCTTCGTGAGCTCGCCGATCATCCCGGAGTCGATCGACACCATCACCTGGGTGCCGTCGGGGAGCGTCGCCTCGAGCTGCTTGTCGCCGTAGAAGACGTTCTCGCGATCGACCTCCTCCGCGTCCATGTACAGGCGAGCCCGACCACCTTCCCGCCTCGCGACGAGCGCTGCAAGGTTCCGCCGCTGCTGTTCCAGGTCGCCGCCCTCGTCGATCCCGACAGCCTCGAGGGCTGCGGGTTCTTCGAGGATCCCAACTACCACTAGAACCGCAAGGCCGAGGGCATCTACAACCCCAACGGCCCGTTCAGCATCATCTTCGGCTGACTCGCAGTTCGCCGCCGCCCTTCCATCGGTATCCGGTCCTTCGTCACGCGTCGACGGATGACCGGACATCGACGCGTGATCGCCGAGAATGTCTCCGATGGCGCGACGACAGATCAGGGTGGGACCAGCGGGCTTGTCGCGACGCAACGTGATCGCCGGGTGGGTCGTGGCAACGGCGGGACTGGCGGGCGCGACCGTGACGTTCACTCACACGCGCGAGTGGCTCGGCCTCAGCAGCGTGCTGCTCGGCTATCTCGCGATCGCCGTGCTCGTGGCGCTGATCGGCGGCTCGGGGCCGGCGTCGGCGGTGGTGTTCGGCGGCTTCGCGCTCGCCGTGTGGTTCTTCACGTCGCCGCTGTACCGCCTGAGCGTTCGCGAGGTCGACAGCCAGGTGGCGCTGCTGGTGTACGTGGTCGTCTCGTTCGCCGTGATCCTCGTCGTCGACCGCGCCCGCCGCGTCATGAAGGCGGCTGCCGCGCGGCCCCCAGTGCCAACGAAGGCGCCGCTGGCACCGCCGCCCCAGGTGCCGTCTGAAGCGCCGGCGACGGTGGACGACTGACGCCCGGCACGCTCGGGGCGTTGCTCAGTCGGCCGTTGCTCGCGTCCGCACCTGAAGGTCGGATGCTGTCGGCGCCGATCCGGGCCGCCGCGGTCTGACGAGTCGGTCCCGGGCGTAGGCTCGCGCGGTGACGCCAGGGGACCGGCGGTGACGAACCCCCCGGTCTCGGCAGGGGAGGAGCAGCTCGAACCCGTCGCGCCCCCGTCCCGCCGACCCGCTCGGTCACGGCTCCTGAGCGTCGGGGTCGTCCTCGTCGTGATGTGGGCGGCCATCGCCGCGGTCTTCCAGTCCGGCAGTCAGGCCATGGACGAGCGCGCCCAGGAGGAGCGCGCGGGCGAGCTCGTCGGACCCACACCCACCGACACCGTCCTGCCCGAGCTCGACCTCGCCCCCGACACCGGCACCACGATCGACGCACCGTCTCGGCCTCGGCAGACGGTGCCGTCCTCGTCCGAGCCACGCGGGCAAGGGGTCGGCCCCGATCGCACACCACCGTCACCGCCGTCGCCGCCGGACGGGCCGACGCTGCGGCGGCCGATCCCCGTACCGCAGCCCGAGCCGTCGGAGGAACCCGAGCCCGACCTCGCGCCGTGGAGCGTCACCACGCGCACGACCGACGCCGGCTACGTGGCGACCGACGTCGGCTGCGCCGCGGACTTGTCGGCTGCGGCCCTCGACGACTTCTTCGCCGACCGGATCGGGCCCGTCATCGGCCACGACTACCAGCACGTCTACCCACTCGGCGACGGACGGTCGCTGTGGATCTTCCAGGACACGTTCGTCGACCATCCCGGCGTCGCCGGCAGCTTCGACCGCTCTCGATTCAGTCACAACACCGCCATGCTGCAGGACGGCGACTGCTTCACGCTGTTGCACCGCGGAACTGCTGGCGAGCCGGCATCGTTCGAACAGGGCACGGGCGAGACGACGCTGTCTCGCTGGTTCTGGCCGATGGGTGGCGAGACGAGCGACGGGGTGCTGTCGGTGTTCTGGGTGGAGATGATCAACACCGACGAGCCGCTCGGCCCCTACGACGGGCTCGGCTGGCATCCCAACAGCACATGGTTGGCGACCTACGACGCCGACTCGCTCGCCCGACTCGACTTCCGGCCGGCGCCGAACGCCGGCGTGCAACCCGTCTATGGGTACGCCGTCAGCGGCGACGAGGAGTACACGTACCTATTCGGCAACTCATTCGACCAGAACCTCTACCGCCAGGGCGGGTACGCCAACGGCCCGCATTCGGCGACCGCGATGTGGCTCGCCCGCGTCCCCCTCGGCCAGCTCGACGAGGCGCCCGAGTACCGAACCGCAGAGGGATGGAGCAGCGACGTGTCGGATGCGAGACCGATCCTGCGGCGATTCTGGGCCGAGAACCCGATGCAGCCGCGCTACCTCGGCGGCCAGTGGGTGGCAGCGACGAAGGTCGACGGCTACTGGGGTGACGAGCTGATGATCGACGTCGCCAACGAGCCGTGGGGGCCGTGGACCACGGTGTCGCGCACGGCCGCCGCGCCGCGGGGCAACGACCCGCTGATGCTGACATACCACGCCTACCTCATGCCGTGGCTCGACGACACCGGATCGCTCGTCGTCAGCCTGTCGCAGAACGCGAAGTTGATGCTGCGCGACGCGTGGCCGTTCCCGTTCCGCTACCGCCTCCGCTTCGAGCCGGCCGCGTTCGTGACGCCACCACCCGATCCACCGACGACATCCACCGACCCGCCGCCGACACGCGAGACCGCACCACCCCCCACTGTCCCGCCCACCACCGTCCCGCCCACCACCCGCCCGCCGGCGACACGCCCGGCGCCGCCGGTCACGCGCCCCCGACCACCGACGACCACGGCGCCACCGACCACGACGACCCAGCCGCCTGCCACGACCACCACGTCGCAGCCACCGCCGCTGCGTGCGCCCGTCGCCGCCGACGATCTGGCCTCGACGCCGTTCGGGCGACCGATCGACGTGCCGGTTGCCGCTAACGACGTGGCCGCTGAGGGTGCGCAGCTCGTTCCGTCGTCGGTCGTGCTCGGTGGCGGCGCGCGTGACGTCGACGTTGCCGGTGGCCGCTTCTCGGTTGTGGCGGGTGGCGCCGTGCGGTTCGCACCGACGCCGAGCTTCGAGGGCATGGCGTCGATTCGGTACACGGTCGCCGATAACGGCCGGCGCACGGACACTGCGCGGCTCACCGTCGCCGTTGCCGACCCGCCACAGGCGATCGCCGATGAATGGAACGGCACGCAGGGCGCCGAGGTACGCCAGGATCCGCTCGGCAACGATCGCGGGAGCAACGCCCGATCGACCGGGCTGCGACGCGACACCGTCGCGTTCACCGCGGACAGCCAACCGGCTGGCGCCCGCCGAAGTAGCGACGGCACCACGCTCGACGTGCCCGGCGAAGGTGTGTACACGATCGACGACGGCTGGGTGACCTTCACTTCGCAGCCGGCGTTCGTCGGCACGACCCGGCCCATCCGCTACACCGTCGCCGACACGGATCTCGTGCTGGCCACCTCCACCATCAGGATCGACGTGTCGCGAGCACCGCCACAGGCTCGCGACGACCTCGAGCCGACGGCGTTCGACACCGACGTCGACGTCCCCGTGCTCGCCAACGACGTGCCGGCGGGCGGCGCGTTCACCGTGCGGTTCCCCACCGACGGACAGCCCGACGGTGCCGAGGTGTCCGACGACGGGCGCTCGCTGGACGTGCCGGGACAAGGCCAGGCGACGATCGGCGAGAGCGGCGCGGTGACCTTCGACCCGGTGTTCGGGTTCACGGGCCCCTCCGCCGCGATGCGCTACGAAGTGATCGACCCGGACGGTCAGCGGGACACTGCGTTGCTGGCGGTCGCAGTTGCCGAGCCGGCATTCGGCACCGACGACGAGGTGTCGACGTCCGCGCCCGGACTCATCGAGGTCGACGTAGTCGACAACGACGAACCGGTGGAGGACGCGGAGCTCCAGCCCGACACCTCTCTGCTCCGCAGTGAGGGTCTGCCAGAGGGAACGGTGCTGTCCGACGACGGCGCCTCACTCGACGTGCCGGGCGAGGGGACGTACGCCGTCGACGACGAGGGTGTCGTGACGTACACCCCTGCCGATGGCTTCGCGGCCATGACGACACCCGTGTGGTACACGGTGCTCGACAGCAACGGCACGCAGGGCGCCGCACGCCTCACGATCATCGTCGAGCCGTGACGCTGTGACTGATGTGATCGTGGCGATCGCCGTCACGGGTCGGCGCGGCGCAGCGCGTGGAGCTGGACGCGACCGAGGCCCTTGAGCCGGCGCGCCCGCAGCGGCCTCGTCGCGAATCGTTCGTCGTCGGACACGAATGCAGCGATCTCGGCGCCGACGAGCACGGTGCCGGGACGAGCGGCCGCCACGAGGCGTGAGGCGAGGTTGACGACAGGGCCGTACACGTCGCCGAAGCGGGCGAGCACCGGGCCCCACGCCAGTCCCACGCGAATGCCGGGGAACCCGGCGTCGCGGTCGGCGTGCAGCCGTGCGGACAACGTCAGTGCGATCTCGCAGGCGCCCGCGGAGGTCTCGGCGGTGAACAGCACGGCGTCACCGATCATCTTCACCGTCCTGCCGCCGCCGTCGGCGACGACGTCGCTCGTCACCGAGTCGAACCGCCCGACGAGCGCGGCGATGTCGTCGCCGGGAAGCTGCTGGCTGAGCTCGGTGTACCCGACGATGTCGGCGAACCCGACCGCGAGGTTCGGCCAGTCGAGGTCGTCACCCGTGGCGGCGGTGCGCCACAGCACGGCGGCGAGGAGCTGGCGCCGGCTGAGGTACGACAGCAGTGAGTCGAACGTTGCGAGTGGGTCGACGTGTTCGGACGAGGACTCGTCGGTCGCTCCCATCACGTTCGCCCACACGGTCGATTCCGCGGTGACGGCGTCTGCGATGCGGGCCATCGCGAGCGACGCGGTGCGTGTCACGTTGACGAGGTCGTCGTCGCCGAGCCCGGCGCGACGCAGTGCCGCGACCTGCGTCAGTGCCTCGCGGTCGGCCGGGGTCAGCGCACGCACACCCGGCGGGATCTCGGGGAACCCGATCGCCCGCCAGAGGCGCTGCGACCACTCCTCGTCGACGCCGGCCGCGGCGCGCACTTCCTCGGCGGTGAAGCGCTCGCCGCCGCCAAGCAACAGCGTCTCGATGCCACGCAGCCACCGCTCGGTGCTGCTCGCCCCGTTGGCGTCACCGGATTCGTCGTCCTGCAAGCCGCCAACCTGCCACATCCCCGCCCCCGCCGCGCCCGCGACGGAGAATCGGACACCGATGGCTAGGGGGAGGTCGTCGCGGCGATCGCCGCTGGATCCGCCGCCTCGTCCGCAGGATACGACCGCTCGAACAGCGAGTCGGGCAGCATCATCGCCACCTGGACGACGACCAGGATGCAGGCGAGCGCCATCTTGCGCGGCGAGATCGTGGTACCGAAGTGGAACCGCTCCAGCACGATCACCCCGACCTCGATGAGCACGACCCATCCGAACGTCACGACCCACAGGTCGCTCACGCTGAGGCTCTTGACGTACACCACGAACAGCACCGCAAACGTGACGAGACCAGCAGCGAACACCGCGGCTCGCGGCCGCATCGAGAACTCCTTGGCGAGATAGGCGCCGAGGAGGTCGAGTCCGGCCAGGACGACGACAGCCGCCAGCGCCCACCACATCGACCGCCCGCCCATGTCACCAAGAGTCGCCGGCGCGCCCCCGGATACATCCGGCGGTCACCGAACGCGGTGCGCCGCCCGGTGTTCAGCGAACCGTGACGACGAAGCCGGGCGACGGGAGCCCGAGTCTCGTTTTCACGTCCCAGCCCGTGAACCGGCGGGTGACGGTGCTGCCGTCGTCGGTTCCCGTGATCACGACGCCGGTCCAGCGAGCAGTCGTGCCCTTGGCGGCCACGGTGACGTCGCTCACCCGGTCGAACCCGAACCGGTCGGCCAGGTACGGCTTCGAGAACGTCCGGACCCATGCCGCGTACGGGTCGCTCGAGGCGTTGGCCCACGCGCTGTCGTCGACGGCGGTGAGGTGCGGGAACTCCGTCGCGCCACCCCACACGTAACGCCGGTCCTCGGTCGATCCCGCCATCGAGGCGGAGTAGAGGGCATCGATCAGGGCGCCGTTCGGTCCCACGAGCACCTGGCCCGACGACGTGTCGACGGCGCGGCGCCACGACGTGCCGGGATCGTCACGAGTCGGGTCATGGCCGCGATACAGCTGGTCGACGGAATGCGCGTGGAGCACCCGGTTCACCTTCGTCGCAAACGTCCTGCTGGCGATCGCCTGCGCGCCGAGTGCCGCTGCGGGCCAGGTCTCCGGTACCTCGGCGACCCCGTACAGGTACTTGTCCATCGCCGTGCCGTTGTCGGCGCGATCGCGGAACCGTTGCTGGACGTCGAGCGTGCCGGCGTTGTAGAGGAAGTGAGTCTCGTCCCACTTGTTGCGACGCACGAGGTACGGCGACGAACCTTGGAACGTGCGCAGCGTCGTCGGGATGCCGCTGTGGAGCATCTGCAGCGATCGGATCGGCGCCGCCCGCTGGTACCGCACCCGACCGGTGTGGTCGGTGAGCAGCACGGTTGTCCCGCTCATCCGCACCGTCCAGGTCTGACCCTCCGGCTGCCATCCGACGAGCTGCCCGCGTGACTGCCACTTCACGCGCGCCGCACGAGTCGGGTTCGCATCGACGGCCACCGTCGCACTCGTGCCGCTGCGCAACATCCACACGGCCAGCTCGCGTGGTGTCGGCATTGGTTGCACCGCGGCGCCTCGGTAGTAGGTGGTGAGGATCTGCGTCGTCGAGCACCCGAGTAGCGCCGCGCCACGAGCGCCGTACTGGCTCATCCCCAGGCTGTGCCCGGCGCCCGAACCGCGGAACACGACCTCGCCGCTCTCGGGCATCTCGGCGAGCGGCACCGAGCCGGTCGACGGGCTCGGGCACGCAGCGTGCGACACGCCGCCCGGCCACACCAGCACGGCGATCAGGATCATGACGGGGCCGAGCCCTTTTCGTGCCGCCTCCCAACTCCATTGGGGCACGGCGTGACGATAGCGAGCTACTGCGATCGTCGAACAATCCTCAGTCGCCCGACGACACTCGTCGTCACCCCGCTGCCTACCATCGGGCGATGCGCATCGGCCTCACGATCTTCGCCACGGATCAGTCGATCGGCGTCGTCGAACTCGCCCGTGAGGCGGAGTCGCGAGGGTTCCACTCGCTGTTCGTGCCCGAACACACCCACATCCCCATCGGTCGTCGCACCCCGGCACCGACAGGCGGCGAACTGCCCGAGATGTACCGACGCTGCCTCGACCCGATCGCTGCGCTGTCGGCGTGCGCCGCCGTGACCGAGCGCCTCGTACTCGGATCGGGCATCTCGCTCGTCGCCCAGCACGAACCCATTGGTTACGCCAAGGCGTGGGCGACGCTAGATCATCTGAGCGGTGGGCGCACCGTGTTCGGTGTCGGGTTCGGTTGGAACGAGGACGAGATGGAGCACCACGGCGTCGACATGCACACGAGACGCCAACGGGTACGCGAGCACGTGGCGGCGATGACGGCGCTGTGGACCGACGACGAGGCGTCGTTCGATGGCGAGTTCGTCGAGTTCTCGCCGTCGTGGTCGTGGCCGAAGCCCGTGCAGCGGCCGCGGCCACCGGTGCTCCTCGGTGGCGGCGCCGGCCCGAAGCTGTTCGCCCACCTCTGCGAGTGGGCTGACGGGTGGATGCCGATCGGTGGTGGCGGCCTGTCGAGGACGTTGCCCGAGCTCGAGCGGGCGTGGTCGCAGGCGGGGCGTGACGGGATGCCCGTGGTCGTTCCGTTCGGCGTCATGCCGAGCCCCGGCAAGATCGATCACTACGCGTCGCTGGGCCTCGACGAGGTCGTGCTGAGCCTGCCGTCCGCGCCTCGCGACGAGGTGCTGACGGTGCTCGACTCGTACGCCCGCTACGTGGCCGGCGACACCTGACGGTCCGTGACCGCCCGGGGAGGCGGGACGCAGGCGATGGCGACACTGGTGGTGATGATCTCGTCGATCATGACGTCGGCGTCGAGGCGCTCCTCGCCACGGTCACGACTCCACTCCCACGCCGCGAGCGTGCACACGGCGACGTCGTCGATCTGATCGAGGCGACTGGCGCGGATCTTCGGTGGCAGGGCCTCCAACGCGTCGGCGAGCCTCGCTCGGGCCGCGTGGTACGAGTACGCCTCGGGCTGCGCGCCGAGAACGTTGAGGCTCACGGGATCCCACCGGGCACGAGCGAGGAAGCGGGCGTACCAGCCGTCGCTTGCGACGACCATGTCGGCGAGCGGCCGCACGAGCACCTCGATCGGGCCCTTGACATCGTCGGTCACTGCGGGGGCGGCGTCGAGCAGTTCGCGCCGGTGGCGATCGACCTCGACCATGCGATGGCTGAAGACGCCGCCGATGACGCCGGCACGGTCACCGAAGTGGTACTGCGCTGCGGAATGGTTGCGCTGACCTGCGGCGGCGCTGACACCGCGAAGCGAGACCCCGTGAGGGCCGAGCTCGGCGAAGAGACGCTCGGCGTGGAGCATCAATGCCGTCCGTGTCGCCTCGCTGCTCGCCGGCACCGTGTCAAGATAAGTCACTTGACTCAGAACGTCAACGTGTGCATGATGACAATGTTGTTGGACGACGCGGAGGCGGCGGACAGCGACTCGTAGGCGGATCCAAGCGGGCGGATGGAGCTGGACTCATCGATGTCGGTGGGTCCAGCTTCGCGTCCGGGTCCCGATGATCTGCCCCTCCGCCCAGTACCATCGCAACGCTCACCTTTGGAGGTGCAAAGATGTTGGTTCGGGCTCGGGTTCTTAACATCGGTGTCGCAAGCGTCCTGCTCGTCGGCGTCGTGGCGATGTCGCCTCAGGTCGGCGTGGCTGCTGCGTCGTGTAGTCCCATGACGACGCGGGTCACGGAACTCGTCAAGCCGTCGACGGCGGCGTCGTACGTCACGACGTCGGTCGCGGTGGCCAACCGGCTGAAGCTTCGGCAGGGCTACGAGGACGATCTCGGCATGCCGTTCGCCGTCGCCCCCACCAACACAACGGGCGACTTCGTGCCGGTCAAGCGACTGCACAACCCGTCCACGGGCGACACCGCCTGGCTGCGGCGCGGCGCCGAGGCAGACCGACTGCGGGCTGGCGGCTACGTCGATCAGGGCGCACCCTTCTACGCCTCGCCGAACAGTGCGTCCGGCTGTGTGCCTGTCTTCAGTTTCGTGCGCAGGGGCATGCACCGCCTCGCAGGCACGCCCGCCTACAGGGCGCAGCTCACGGCTGAAGGCTGGAGGAGAGACCGCGTCGCGTTCTACGCCGCGCCCGTCGCCGTCGACCCGACCTTCTCGTTCGCGATGATGCCCGACACGCAGAACGAGGTGGTGTCATCCACCGATCGGCGCTTCGGCAATCGGACGCAGTGGCTCGTCGCCAACCGTTCTGCGCTCGACCTGCGGTGGGTCGGTCACAGCGGCGACGTCGTCAATTGGGGTTGGCTCGAGCAGTCCCAGTTCGACGTGGCGGTGCGCGGGACCGCGCGGCTCGAGGCGGCCGGCATCCCGTACGCCTACACGCTCGGCAGTCACGACACACGAGTCGTCGGCCGCGGTGGGGGTGCCTACGTGTCCGACCCCGAGTGCCTGGAAC
>JACDGA010000520.1 GCA_013815505.1 Acidimicrobiia bacterium | reverse complement strand
TCGACGGCCCGGGCGGCGGTGAGACACCCGCACTTGCATCGACGCTGAAGTAATGATGTAATTGTGTAATGCACGATATCAAGGGTTGGATCAGTGGCCGGCTCCCCGACGAGTGGTCCGACGGCGACGGCGCCGTCGAGATCACCGTCGACCGGGAGGAGATCCTCGTCGTGTTGCCGTTGGCGTCGCCCTCCGTCGAGGGGGACGCCGACGCGCGACGGGCGGCATCGGCGGGGCGGATCACGCGCTTTCGAGAGGAGACCCGGGCCGATCGGATGCGCATCGCCGACGAGGCCGAAGCAAGGTTCGGCCGCAAGGTCGCATGGGGCGCCACGTGCGACGGCGTGACCGAGGTGTTCACCTCGCTCGCCGTGCCCGTGATGACGAGGCTGCGCCAACCCGAGCGCGCGGTGCTCGACACCCTCGTCGAGGCGGGCATCGCCCGTTCCCGGTCCGAGGCGCTGGCGTGGTCGGTGCGTCTCGTCGGCCAGCATCAGGCCGACTGGATCGCCGAACTGCGAGCGGCGCTCGTCGCCGTGCACGAGGCGCGCGCCGCCGGACCAGCCTGATGAGATAGACCGGTCCGGGTGGGACGTCTCGACGGCAAGGTCGCACTCATCACCGGTGGCGCACGCGGCCAGGGCAGGAGTCACGCCATCGGCCTCGCGCAGGACGGTGCCGACATCGCGATCTGCGACATCGACACCGGCCTCGCCACGCTCCCGTATGCGACGGCGACGGCAGAGGATCTCGTCGAATCCGAGACGCTCGTGTCGGCGACGGGCCGGCGCTGCCTCGCCGCAACAGTCGACGTCCGTGATCGCGACGCCACGCGCGAGTTCGTCGCCCGCGTGGCGAGCGAGCTCGGAGGCGTCGACATCGTCGTCGCCAACGCCGGCATCATCAACTACGCGCCGCTGTGGGAGTTCTCCGACGAGCAGTGGGACGAGGTGCTCGACACGAACCTGACCGGCATGTGGAACACCGTGCGGGCGTGCGTGCCGCACCTGATCGACCAGGGCCGCGGCGGGTCGATCGTGCTGATCTCGTCGACGGCCGGGCTCGTCGCCGTGCCGGGCTCGGTGGCCTACACGGTGTCGAAGCACGGCGTCGTCGGACTGATGCGGTCGCTCGCCGTCGAGCTCGGCCGCTTCGGCATTCGCGCCAACGCGATCCATCCGACGAGCGTTCGCACACCGATGGTCGAGAACCAGGCGACGCGCGACCTCTTCGCCGGCCACGAAGGCGGTACGGCCGAGGTGCAAGAGGCGATCAGCGAGCGACTGAACCTGCTGCCCGTGGCGTTCGTCGACCCGAGCGACGTCACGAACGCCGTGCGCTATCTCGTCAGCGACGATGCCCGCTGGGTGACGGGCACCTCACTCAAGGTCGACGCCGGCGCCACGGCGAACCCACCCGGCAACTGGCGCGGGATCAACTGACGCCGTCGAGGTCGGACGACGCCTCGTTCGTCTCACGCGAGATCGCCACGAGGACGACGGGCTCGACGCCGGCGTTTCGCAGCGTCCGCAGCGGGAGCCCCACCATGTAGACGACGTCGCCCTGCCCGAACGAGCGCGTCCCCCCGGCATCGCAGACGAAGTCGACACGCCCACGCCCGATCAGCACGACGGCGTCACGCCACTCGTCCTCGTGATACGGGCGCGCCGAGCCGGGAGCGATCGTGACGACACGCCGGCGGAACCGAGATTGCACTGCGCCGTCGAACGGGATGTCCCGCTCCACCGTCACGTCTCGTCTGGGTTGGTCGGCATCGGTCCGTGGCTCCTCGGCGGCGTCGACGATCGCGCTGGCTACGCGTGATGACGTCACCAGCTGGCAGAACTCATCGAATCCGGCGGTGGGCGGGGCGTGCCGGCGACTCAGCGCATGCGGCCCGTGCCCCACGCCCATCCGGCGATCTCGACGCCGGCGCAGCCGGCCGTTCACCCGCTCGGTGCCTTCATCGGGGCGGCGATCTCGGGCGTCGATCTGTCCGCGCCGCTGCGTCCCGGCGTCGCCGAGATGATCGCCGATGCCGTCACGGACCACCAGGTGGTGT
>JACDGA010000519.1 GCA_013815505.1 Acidimicrobiia bacterium | reverse complement strand
TCCGCCCCGATCGGGCACGCAGCATCGCCCGGCTGGCGCGCTTCACGACTCGGAACGTGCCGACGAGGTTCGTGTCGACGACGGTGGCGAAGTCGTCGTCGGACATCCGCAGCAGCAACATGTCGCGGGTGACGCCGGCATTGGCGACGAGCACCTCGACGTTGCCGCCGAGTCGGTCCTCGATCTCGGTGAACGCGGTCTCGACGGCATCGCCGTCGGTGATGTCACAGCGCACGGCGACGAGGTCGTCGGGTGGCGTGCTCGACTGGTAGGTGACGGCGACATTGTGCCCGTCGTCGGTGAAGCGCCGTGCGCAGGCGAGGCCGATGCCCCTCGCGCCTCCGGTGACGAGCACCCGGCTCATGGGGCCGCGGTCACCTGCTGCCACCCCAGCGGATGAGAGCACTGGCGGCCGTCATGCCGGCTCCGAAGCCGACGAACAGGATGACGTCGCCGTCGTTCACGCGCCCACCGTCGAGGGCGTCGACGAGAGCGAGCGGGATCGAGGCCGACGAGGTGTTCCCCGTGCGGTGCAGGACGATGGCAGCGCGCTCGAGCGGCAGACCGAGCCGCTCGCACGCGGCGGTGATGATGCGACTGTTGGCCTGGTGCGGCACGACGAGTGCGACGTCGTCGAGGCTGACGCCTGCGTGCTCGATCGACTTGTTCGCCGAGTCGACCATGATCCGTACGGCGCGGCGGAAGACCTCCTTGCCGTTCATCTGGATGTAGCCGCCGAAGTCGGAGTAGAGGTAGTCCTCGGCGCTGCCGTCGGCGTCGAGGTCCCAGGCGAGCAGTTGTCCCGGGCCGTCGCCCGCCTCGATCACCGTCGCGCCCGACCCGTCGCCGAACAGCACGGCAGTGCCGCGATCGCTCCAGTCCGTGATGCGAGAGAGCGTGTCGGTGCCGATGAGCAGCACCCGTTCGGCGCCCATCGCGATCAGCCCGTTGGCGTTGACGAGCCCGTACACCCACCCCGAGCAGGCGGCGTTGATGTCGTAGGCGCCGCAGCGGAGCCCGAGCGCGTGCTGCACCGTGGCTGATGTGGCGGGCACGTTGCGATCGGGCGTGGTGGTGGAGAGCACGAGGGCGTCGATGTCGGCGGGATCGACGCCGGACATTGCGAGCGCCGCCTTGCCGGACTCGATCGAGAGCTCGGCCGTCGACCCCCCGACCTGGCGAGCACTGATGCCCGTTCGCTCGACGATCCAGGCGTCGCTCGTGTCGAGCGTGCGTTCGAGATCGGCGTTCGTGACGGTCTCGCGCCCGAGCGCGCACCCCCACCCCGTGATGACCCCGCCGCGGATCCCTTCAGGTGTTCGTGGCATGTCAGCCGGCCTCCGTTCGTAACCAGGCGACGGGTTGGCGGGGCGCGAGGCGCTCTCCGTCGACGGCGATGAAGCTCTGCAGCAGACCGGCGAACGGCGAGCGCACCTCTTGGCCGCTGACGTGGCCGAGCAAGGCGCCGACGTCGATTCGGGCGCTGTCGCTGAGGCCGGCCTCACGCAGGAACACGCCGGCGCCGGGGCTCACGATCATTCGCTCGACGGCAAAGAGGTGTTCGCCCTCGGCCCGCTGTGGCGCCGCAGCCGACTCTGCGGGCTTCAGCCAGTCGATGAGCTTGTCGAGGTCCTCGGGGTTCTGCACCGACACCGTGCGGGCGGCGTCGACGGTGCGTCGCGTCATCCCCGTCAGGAGGCCGCCAGGGCCGAGCTCGACGTAGTCGCTGACACCGGCGTCCTCGAGTGTGAGCAGGCAGTGCTTCCATCGCACGGGGTTGGAGAGCTGCGCCGACAGGAGGCTCGCCCAGTCCTCGCCGGCGCTGTGCGCGAGGGCATCGACGTTGGACACGATCGGTACCTCGGTGTCGCGCGGGGCGGCCGCCTTGATGGCCGATCGCAGCCGTTGGCGTGCCGGCGTCATGTACGGCGTGTGGAATGCGCCCGACACCGGCAGCGGCATCACGCGCTTGGCGCCGAGGCCGCGGGCGTAGTCGGAGGCGGCCGCGACGCCGTCAGGTGAGCCGGAGATGACGACCTGTCCGGGGGCGTTGTAGTTGGCGACCC
>JACDGA010000518.1 GCA_013815505.1 Acidimicrobiia bacterium | reverse complement strand
CGGCGGGCTCGATCTGCATGTGACGACACCGCTCGTGTCGGTCCCGTATGTGTGGACGACGGCGGCTGTGATGCGTGCGTTCGGATGCCAGTCCGTCGGGGTCCACGACGACCGCGCCGTGTCCGTTGCGCCCGGCGCCTACGAGTCGGGCATCACGTACGGCGTCGAGCCGGACGCCTCGTCGGCCAGCTATCCGCTCGCGCTCGCCGCCGTGATGGGTGGCACCCTCAAGGTCCCGGGGCTCGGGCGGGGCTCGATCCAGGGTGACGTCGAGTTCGTCGAGCTGCTCGCCGAGATGGGGTGCGACGCCCGGCGCGATGACGACGGCATTCGGCTGACTCGCGATCCCGACGTGCCGCTCGAGGGTATCGAGGCCGACCTGTCCGACATGTCCGACCTCGTACCGTCGTTGGCGGTCGTCGCCATGTTCGCCCATTCGCCGACCGTGATCTCAGGCGTCGACTTCATCCGCAGTAAGGAGAGCGATCGCATCGGCGACCTCGCCGCCGAGCTGACGAAGACGGGCGGTGCGGTTTACGAGCAGACCGACGGCCTCGTCATCGAACCGGCGCCGATCCACGGTGCCCGGCTGGCGACCCACGACGATCATCGCCTGGCGATGGCGTTCTCGGTGCTCGGCGCCGCCGTCGAGGGCATCGAGATCGACGACAGCGACGTCGTGTCGAAGTCGTGGCCCGACTACTGGGAGACGTTCGAGTGGCTCGTCGCCGAGTCGAGGCGATAGATCCGGCGCTCCAGCGTCGCACCGTCGCCGCGCCGTAGCTCGGGCTTGACGATGTCGTCGAACGCGATGGTAACGTCGCGGCGTCGCCAACGGGGCGCTGCCGTGAGCGCGGCGGTGAGGACTCTGACGGCGAGGCTCTGGGCGACACGGTGGTGGCTGTCGGCGTGGAGCGCCTCGTCGAGCAGCGATGCCGAGACGTCGCCCTCGACGCGGACGTCGACCGATCCCTCCCACGGCAGCGAGATGATGCGGTGGTCGAACCGCTGATCGAGGAGATCGGTGAGCGGTCGTTCGATCCCGCTGCGAGCGATGTAGGCGGCGATGTCGCGGTCGAAGTGCGCCGCCTTCTTGGCGGTGAACACGAGCGTCGGCGCGCCGCCGCTGGCGGCTCCGTCTTCCAGCGTGCACCACCAGAGGTGGCTCGGGAAGTCGATGATCTTGGCGCTCGACGCTTCCGGCACCTCGATGTAGCCGGCCTTGGCGACGCGTGTCAGCTCGGCGACGACGGCTGAAGGATCGGGCACGTGTTCGAGCACGTGCGAGCAGATGACGTAGTCGAACACGCCGTCGGCGAAGGGCATGTCGTCGGCGGGGGCGTCGAACAGCGGACAGGTCACGCGTGCCTCTCCGGTGCCGGAGCGCTGGCCGGCGTGCTCGACATCGACGTAGCGATCGACCAGAACGTCGGCCCGCCACGACGGTTTGTCACCGCTGCCGACGTCGAGCACGAGCGCGTCGTCGCCGACCGGCACGTCGATGCGACGCCGGTGGAACGAGCGCAGCTGGTCGATGATGAGCGTGCTCGGCACGCTCATGCCGGTCGAGCGAACGCAGGTGAGCCGAACGGTGATGGGGTCCGCGGGCGCAGCCCCCGAGGATCGACAAGCGTCATCGGCGACGAGTATCACACGCCGAGGAGCATCTGCGACGAGCATCCGACACGCCGAGGAGCATCTGCGACGAGCATCCGACACGCCGAGGAGCATCTGCGACGAGCATCCGACACGCCGAGGAGCATCTGCGACGAGCATCCGACACGCCGAGGAGCATCTGCGACGAGCATCCGACATGGCAGGATGACGCACCGTGCCACGCCCTACCACGGTCGCCGCCTTCGACTTCGACGGCACGCTCAGCACCCGCGACTGCGTCGTGCCGTTCATGCGCAAGGTCGCAAGCGCGCCGCGACTCTTTGCTCGTCTCGCCGCACGGCCGCTGCCGCTCGTCGCTGCGCTGGCGCGCCGTGACCGCGACACGATCAAGGAGCTGGCGACGCGGGCGGCGTTCGGCGGGCGCCTCGCCGACGGCGTCGACGCCGCTGGA
>JACDGA010000013.1 GCA_013815505.1 Acidimicrobiia bacterium | reverse complement strand
CGATGGGAGTGCGACACGGACATGCCCCACGAGGGCTTCTTGCCACACACTTCACACACCGCGGCCATGGTCTTGCTCCAACGTCGTTCGGATCGGACGATGCGGATTCACCGCCGAAATGCGGACGTCATGGTACCAGCGCCAGTGCTGCATCAGGAGTCCGCATCAGGCTGGGCGTCAGCTCCCGTCACTACGATGTCGGGGTGCCGATCCTGGAGTATCTCGACACGGCTGCCCTGCGCCGGACCGTCACGACGTTCCGCGATGCCGTCGTCGCCCACTCCGATCGGATCAACCGTCTCAACGTTTATCCGGTGCCAGACGGCGACACCGGCACCAACATGGCGCGCACGCTCGACGCCGTCGTCGAAGAGCTCGACGAGGCCGCCGACGAGGCCGGGGCGACGTGTGATGCCATCAGCCACGGCTCGCTCATGGGCGCCAGGGGCAACTCCGGTGTCATCCTCTCGCAGATCCTGCGAGGCATGTCGGCGACGCTGCGCCAAGCCCTCGTCGACTCCACGAAGGCGTCCGCGTCGCAGGTCGCCGACGCGCTCGTCGCGGCCTCGAGCGCCGCCTACCAAGCCGTGCTGAAGCCGATCGAGGGCACCATCCTCACCGTCGTGCGCGAGAGCGCAGATGCAGCGAAGCGCGTCGCCGCGGAGGGTGCGAGCCTGCTCGACGTCCTCCACGCCGCCCGCGCTGCGGGGGGCGAGGCGCTCGACCACACGCCCGAGCTGCTGCCCGTACTGAAGGACGCCGGCGTCGTCGATGCCGGCGGCGCCGGGTACCTGCTGCTGCTCGACGCCGCGCTCAACGTCGTCGCCGACGAGCCGCTGCCCACGCCGGAGGTGCCCGCCGACGTGTCCGCCGGGGTGCCCGTGGTCGCCCCAGCGGCGCTCGCCGCCTCGCACGAAGCGGCGCACGACGGCGCGACACCAAGTGATAGTTCTGTCGCCGACCTGCGCTACGAGGTCATGTACTTCCTCGACCTCGACGACGCCCGCATCGACGAGTTCAAGGCGTCATGGAGCGACATCGGCGACAGCATCGTCGTGGTCGGCGGCGACGGCCTGTGGAACTGCCACGTCCACACGAACGACATCGGCGCAGCGATCGAGTCGGCGCTGACGCTCGACGGTCGCCCGAAGAAGATCCGAGTCACCGATCTGTTCGGTGAGGTCGCCGAAGAGCACGAGCGCCGGGAGGCTGCCATCACGGGCTCGATGGGTGCGAGCGCGACGATCCCGGGCAGGGCGCCGCCGCGCTCTGTGGTGGGTCTGCCGCCCGTCACGTGCGCCGTGGTCGCCGTTGCCAGCGGCCACGGTCTCGCCGAGCTGTTCGTGCAACTCGGCGTGCAAGGCGTCGTCGGCGGCGGCCAGACGCTCAACCCCTCGACCGCCGAGCTGCTCGACTTCGTCGAGCACGTCAACGCCGACGAGGTCGTCCTGCTGCCGAACAACAAGAACATCATCCCGGCCGCCGAGCAGGTCGACGCGCTCACCGACAAGCGGGTCGTCGTTGTCCCCACGGTGTCGATGCCCGAGGCGCTCGCCGCGCTCGTGGTCTACGACCCCGAGGCCGACGCCACCGCCAATGCCACCGAGATGGCAGATGCCGTCGAGGGCCTGACGACAGGCGAGGTCACCCGGGCCGTGCGAGACACCAACACCGACGCCGGCCCTGTCGCCGAGGGCGACTGGATCGGGCTCGTGCGCGGCGACGGGATCGTGGCGATCGAGCAGTCGCCGGGCGCAGCCGTCGTCGCCATGCTGTCGAAGTTCGCCGGTGACTCACACGAGCTCGTCACGCTCGTCGTCGGGGAGGGCGCGACGGGTGAGGACACCGCCACGATCGAACGGTGGGTGGCCGACGCCGGCCTCGAGATCGAGGTGCACGACGGCGGCCAGCCGCTGTATCCGTATCTCGTCGGCATCGAGTGAGCGTGACAGCACCGGCTACAGCGTTCCCCGGCCACGCAGGCCGCTGTCGGCCGCTCCTACGCTGGCGCTCCGTCGCTCGCATGGTCCGATGTCTGCCGTGAGTCGGATCACGTTGCGCGAGCTGGCCGAGATCGACGTCGGGCGACTCGCCCGCGTCGGGCCGAAGAAGCGCGAGGCGCTCGCCTCTGTGGGCGTCGACACCGTGCTCGACCTGTTGATGACGTATCCGCGCCGCTGGGTCGACCGCACCAACGAGGCGCACATCGAGGATCTCGCGATCGGTGTCGAGGCGCTCGTCCTCGTGACGGTTCGCTCGGTCTCCAAGCGCACCGGCCGCAACCGGCGCACGATCGTCGACGTCGCCGTCGGCGACGGATCGGGACGAATGCACGTCGTGTTCTTCAACCAGCCGTGGCGTGATCGTCAGCTCACCGAGGGACTGCAGGTGGCGCTGTTCGGCAAACCCGACGTGTACCGCGGCGGCCTGCAGATGACGAACCCGATCGTCGACCTCATCGGCGACCGAACGGGCCGCATCGTGCCCATCTACCCCCAGAGCGACAAGGCGCAGCTGTCGACGTGGGAGATCGCCGGATGGGTCGAGAACGCCATCGACCGGGCCCGCCCGCGCGGCATCGGCGATCCCGTGCCGCCTGCGGTCCTTGCCCGCCACGAGCTCATTGGTCGCCAGCCGGCGCTGTTCGGCATCCATGCCCCCGAGTCCATTGCCGAGCAGCGCACGAGCCGTCGACGCCTCGCGTTCGACGAGCTGCTGCGCGTCCAGGTCGCGCTCGTGCGCCAGAAGCGGGCGCTCGAGCAGGCAGGGCGCGGCGTCGAGTACGAGGACCGTGGCGCGGGTCTCGTCGCCCAGTTCTACGCCCGGCTCCCGTATCCGCTCACCGATGCGCAGCAGAGGACCATCGACGAGATCGCCGCCGACCTCGACCGCACGTTCCCGATGCACCGGCTGTTGCAGGGCGATGTCGGTTCGGGCAAGACGGTCGTTGCCGTCTCTGCCCTGCTGCGCGCCGTCGACGGCGGCCACCAGGGCGCGCTGATGGTGCCGACCGAGGTGCTCGCCGAGCAGCACGCGACGTCCATCCGAGCGCTGCTCGACGGTCTCACCGTCGGCACCGCGGACAACCTCTTCGGCGAGCGCCCGCTGCGTCTCGAGCTCCTCACGAACCGCGTGACCGGTGCCGACAGGGCGGCGATCCTGTCAGGCCTCGCCAGCGGAGAGGTCGATCTCGTGGTCGGCACGCACGCCCTCATCCAGCAGGGCGTCGAGTTCGCCAGCCTCGGGCTCGCCGTCGTCGACGAACAGCACCGCTTCGGCGTCGAGCAGCGTGCGGCGCTGCGCTCGAAGGCGGGGGAGTCGGTGCCCGACCTGCTCGTGATGACGGCGACGCCGATCCCTCGCACCGCGGCGATGACCGTCTACGGCGACCTCGACGTCAGCGTGCTCGACGAGCTGCCGCCAGGCCGCACACCGATCGTCACGCACTGGGCGAACGGGCCGCTGGAAGAGTCCGGCGTGTGGGATGACGTACGCGCCGAGGTCGCCGCAGGGCGTCAGGCGTTCGTCGTCTGTCCACTGATCGACGAGAGCGAGAAGTTGCAGGTCGCGTCCGCCGAGGAGACGTTCGAACGGCTCGCGTCCGGGGAGTTGAGCGGTCTCCGCCTCGGTCTGCTGCACGGTCGTGTCGTGCCGGCGGAGCGGGAGCGGGCGATGGGCGCGTTCCGTACAGGCGAGCTGGACGTCCTCGTGGCGACGACCGTCATCGAGGTCGGCGTCGACGTCCCCAACGCCACCGTGATGGTCATCCTCGACGCCGATCGTTTTGGCATCGCACAGCTCCACCAGCTGCGTGGTCGCGTCGGACGTGGCGTCCACACGTCGACGTGCTGGCTCGTGACCTCACAGGTGCTGGAGGAGAACCCGCGCCTCACTGCGCTCGTCGACAGCACCGACGGGTTCCAGCTCGCCGAGGTCGACCTCGACCTGCGCGGCGAGGGCACGCTGATGGACACGGCGCAGAAGGGCCGCAACGACCTGCGGCTGGCGTCGCTGCGCCGCGACCGGGCGCTCGTCGAGCTCGCACGAGTCGTTGCCATCGACCTCGTCGGCGACGACCCCGAGATGAGCGAGCACGCAGCCTTGCGCGACGAGGTCGATCTGCTGGTCGCCGAACGCGAGGAGTACCTCACCCGTTCGTGACCTCAACCGAACGGCCGCTCGGTGTCCGTTCCGTCGTCGTCGTCTTCGTCGAGAACGAGGTCCCAGCGATCGAGGCAGTCTTCGCAGCGGTAGGCGACGATGTCGCCGGCGAGCCACTCGCCGTCCTCCCTCGGATGGGTCAGCAGGTGCGCCCTGCCGCCGCAGTCGATGCACGTGATGACGGGAGCAGGCGTGAGCACCGCATCAAGTGTGCCGTCCGATCGGTCCGTACGCTGCGCACCGTGAGAATCGTGGCTGGAGCGTTTCGAGGACGCAGGCTGGCGTCACCACCGGGTGACGAGACGCGCCCCACGACCGACAAGGTGCGCGAGGCCGTGTTCAACGCGCTCGTCAGCATCGACGCCGTCCACGGCGCGACCGTCGTCGATCTGTTCGCCGGCACCGGCGCGCTCGGGCTCGAAGCGCTCTCGCGTGGCGCCGTGCACGCCACGTTCGTCGAACGTGGTCGCCCTGCGGTGCGTGCGCTGCGCGACAACGTCGCCACGCTCGGCGTCGCCGATCGCGCAGTCGTGCTCGAGTCCGACGCGATGGGCGCGGCGACCCGCCTCGGCCACCGCGTCGGGTCGGCGGAGCGGACCCTTGTGTTCGCCGATCCGCCGTACGGGTTCGACCGCTGGGACGGCTTGTTCGACGCCCTCGCCAGCTGGGACCCGGCGCCGCTCGTGGTCGCCGAATCGGGCTCCGAGCTTGCGCTGCCTGCGCCGTGGGAGATCGTGCGCTCGAAGCGGTACGGCAGGACGTGGGTCGCGTTCTGCTCGATCCCGGCGAAGTAGCGTGGCTCGTTCGATGGATGCCAGCGGGCGAGTGCTGTACCCGGGGACCTTCGATCCCGTGCACCTCGGCCACCTCGACGTCGTTGCCCAGGCCGCGACGCTGTTCGGAACGGTGGTGATGGCTGTGCTGCACAACCACGACAAGGCGCCGGCCGCGTTCGAGGTCGAGCGCCGGATCGAGCTCATCACCGAGGCCGTCGCCGCCGACGACTCGCTCGCCGGACGTGTCGAGGTGCGCCCGTTCGAGGGCCTCGCCGTCGACGCCGCGGCCGCCGCCGGCGTCGACTTCATCGTCAGAGGGCTGCGCTCCGCTGCCGACTTCGAGATCGAACAGCAGATGGCGCACACGAACCGGTCGGTGACCGGTGTGCACACCGTCTACGTCCCGTGCGCCCCGGCGCTGGGCTACATCAGCAGCCGCTTCGTGCGCGAGATCGCCCGCTACCGTGGCACGGTCGATCACATGGTGCCAGCAAGTGTCGCTGACGCCTTGCGCGCGCTGTACCCGCAACAGCCAGACCCAGCTCAGTCCGCCCCGGCACAGCCAGACCCAGCATCGAGATGACGGCTTCAACATGACCTACGACCCGCGAAACCCGAGCCCGTACGACCCGACCTACGAGCAGTCGTACGGCGCGCAGCCGGCACAACCCGGCCGCGACGACCGCAACGAGCAGCGCCAGGGCTACGACGAGTACGACGAGTACGAGGAGTACGACGAGTACGACGAGATCGACGACGAGTATCCCGAGCCGCAGGCGGGTGTCGGTCACGTGGGTGATGCCGAGACGATGCTGCGGCGAGCGGTCGACATCATCGCCAGCGCCCCGACGATGCCGCTCTCGTCGTCGCCCCGCATCGATCGCGACGAGATCATCGAGCTGCTCGAGGACGCCATCGCCCGTCTGCCCGACGAGCTGCGCCAGGCGCGCTGGATGCTCAAGGAGCGCCAGGAGTTCATCGCCAAGACCCGTCGCGAGTCCGACGAGCTGATGGAGGCCGCACGGGTGCAGGCCGAGCGCATGGTGCAGCGCACCGAGGTCGTGCGCGCCGCCGAGCAACGTGCTCGCCAGGTCATCGAGACCGCCGACACCGACTCCCGCCGGCTCCGGCACGAGACAGAGGACTTCCTCGACCAGCGGCTCGGCAGCTTCGAGATCCTGCTCGACAAGCTGTCGAAGACCGTGGCCGCCGGCCGACAGCGGCTTTCCATCGGCTCGCACCCGCGCGTGACGTTCGACGACACCGAGGACCCGAGCAAGGGCTTCTTCGACCAGGACCGTTGAGCGACACCTCTCACGGAGCGCCCCGAGCGCCCGGAGCGCGCGGAGCGCCGCACTCGGCGAGGCGGGCACTCGTGGTCAATGCCGCCGAGCTGCTGCGCGAGCCGGGCCTGACGAGGCGCATCACGACGTCGCTCGGCCTCGCCGAGGTCGAGATTTCAGCGGATGGCGGGTCGGCCGACGATGTGCAGGAAGAAGTGGGACGGGGCCTCCACGGCCCGGTGGGCATCGATGTCGAGTTGACGTCGACACTCGATGGCATCGTGGCCGAGGTGACGCTGTCCGCCCGGCTCGAGATGGAGTGCTCGCGTTGCCTCGTCCCGCTCGACACGCAGCTGTCCATCACCGCCGTCGACACGTTCGCCGAAGATGATGCCGGCGGCGAGCACTTCCCTATCGAGCACCGCCAGCTCGACCTCGCGCCGATGGTGCGCGATGCGCTCCTGCTCGCCATTCCCGACGCGCCGCTGTGCCGCGCCGACTGCGCCGGGCTCTGTCCGGTCTGCGGCATCGATTGCAACACGTCGAGCTGCGACTGCGAGGTCGCGGTCATCGACGATCGCTGGGCGGCGCTCGACGAGCTGCGCGGTGGCGACACGGCCTCGTCGACGGAGCCGACGTAGCCGATCCGACGCGCTCACCGCTAGCCTGCAACGGCCCTCAGAGCACGCGCCAGCGACGCTGCGCTGCACTCGCACGAGAGAGATCGAACCGTGGCAGTCCCGAAGAAGAAGACATCGAAGGCGAAGACCCGTAGCCGCCGAGCCAGCAACTGGAAGCTCGAGGCTCCGGCACGCAGCCTCTGCCCCCGCTGCGGCAACGCCAAGCTGCCCCACACGGTGTGCCCGTCGTGCGGGTGGTACAAGGACCGCGTCGTCATCGACGTCGCCTGAGCGCGGAGGCATCCCGCACTGGACACCGAGGCGCGGCCCGACGGGCCCGGCGGGCCCGTGCTGCCCGTCGCCGTCGACGCGATGGGCGGCGACAAGTCACCCGGTGAGATCGTCGAAGGCGCTCGGCGCGCCGTCGCTGCAGGCATCGCCGTCACGCTCGTCGGACCTCCCGATCTCGGCGACCGCGTCGACGTCGGCGACCTGGAAGTGATCCCGGCGTCCGAGGTCGTCGACATGACCGAGGACGCAGGCCAGAGCGTGCGCCGCAAGAAGGACTCGACGCTCGTGCGCGCCGCCGAGGCCGTGCGTGACGGCAAGGCGTCGGCGATGATCTCGGCCGGCAACACGGGCGCCACGATGGCGGCTGCGCTGTTCCGGATGGGCCGGATCTCAGGCGTCAAGCGGCCGGCGATCGCCACCCCGATCCCCGTGCCCGGCTCCGAGCCCACCGTGCTCCTCGACGCCGGCGCAAACGCAGAGGTGCAGCCGGACTGGCTCGTGCAGTTCGCCCAGATGGGCTCCGTGTACTCCCGGCTCCGCTTCGGCATCGCCGAACCGCGCGTCGGTCTGCTCTCGATCGGCGAGGAACCCGGCAAGGGCGACTCGTTGCGCAAAGAGACGTATGCGCTGCTCGAGGGAGCGCCGCACCTCCACTTCGTCGGCAACGTCGAGGGCCGCGACATCATGACGACCGACGTCGACGTCGTCGTCACCGACGGGTTCACCGGCAATGTCGTGCTGAAGGCGCTCGAGGGCGGCGTCAGGACGGTGGTCGAGGCGCTGCTGGCGGCGTTCTCCACCGACGAGTCCACGAAGGCGCACGCCGATGCGCTGATGCCGGCGCTGATGCCGCTCTACGAGAGCCTCGATCCCGACACCTACGGCGGCGCGATCCTCCTCGGCGTCGACGGGTTGTGCGTCATCTCGCACGGCTCGTCAGGCGCGACGGCGATGCAGAACGCCATCACGATGGCCGCCGAGATGAGTGCGGCACACATGGTCGACGAGCTGCGGGTGGCCATTTCCGGCTGGTGACACGGGGGCTAGGCTCACCGTCGTGCCAGCTGAGACCCACGTCGAACAGAGCCCCTTCAGCCGCGAGGAGATCTTCGAGATCATCCGCGACCGCCTCGCCGACATCTTGGAGATCGAACCATCCGGCATCAGCGAGGGGCAGTCGTTCGTCGACGACCTCGAGGCCGATTCACTCGCGCTCATCGAGCTCGTCGAAGGACTCGAAGAGGAGATGGGCGAGCGCACGGTCGGGTTCCGCATCGAAGACGAAGACCTCGAGGACCTGAAGACCGTCCGCGACGCGGTCGACTACGTTTTCGCCCGCACCCGGAGCTGAAGCTCGTCGCAGCGGGGGCGCAGTTGCACGACCTGACCATCCACATCGGGTACGCGTTCACCGACGCGTCGCTGCTCGACCAGGCGATGTCGCACCGCTCGTGGTGCGCCGAGCACGACAATGCCGCCAGCAACGAGCGACTCGAGTTCCTCGGCGACGCCGTCGTCGGCTGGGCAGTCGCCGAGCTCGTGTACCGCCGCTATCCGGACCTCCCGGAGGGCCAGCTGACGAACCTGCGCAAAGCGGTCGTCAACGCCATTGCGCTCGCCGAGGCCGCGCGATCGATCGACCTCGGACTCCACCTGAAGCTCGGCCGTGGCGAGCAGTCGACGGCTGGTCAGGACAAGCCGTCGATCCTCTCCGACGCGTTCGAGGCGCTCGTCGGGGCCGTGTTCCTCGACGGCGGCGCCGGCGCCGCGGCCAGCGTCGTGGCGCGACTGCTCGGCCCGCGCCTCGACGTCGCGCACGAGCAGTTGGCGGTGCTCGACGAGAAGTCGCGACTGCAAGAGCTCGTCGCGGCACGCGGCGAGGGTGCGCCCTTGTACACCGTGCGATCGCACGGCCCCGACCACGCCCAGCGCTTCTTCGCGACGGCTGTTGTCGAGGGCGTCGTGCTGGGCACGGGGGAGGGGTCGTCGAAGAAGGCGGCCGAGCGGGCTGCCGCCGCCGAGGCGTGCGAGCGCATCGCCGTCGTGGAGTCGCCCGTCTCGGGCTGACGGCGGCGGTGCCAGAGCTTCCCGAGGTCGAGACGGTGCGGCGCGGGCTGGCGGAGACGATCCTCGGCCGCCGGGTCGTCGATGTGGTGGTCACCGGTGCCCGCACGGTGCGGCGCACGTCGCCCGAAGCCGTGTTCGACGGGCTGATGGGTACGACGCCGATCGCGGTGCGTCGCAGGGGCAAGTACCTGCTGGTGATGCTCGACTCCCGTGAGGCGGTGATGATCCATCTCCGAATGAGCGGCCAGCTGCTGTGGCTGGAGGAGCACGACGCTCGTCCGAGCCATACGCATGTCGCCGTGACGTTCGACGGGGAGCGGCGCCAGACGCTGGCGTTCGTCGACCCGCGAACGTTCGGCGAAGTCGTCGTGTTCGACCCCGAGCGCGCCGACGTCGTGCTACCCGAGCTCGCCCGGCTCGGTGTCGATCCCGTGGCGGACCCGTTCGACCGGGCGACGTTGGCGGCGATCGTGCGTGGCCGATCGCGTCTGGTGAAGCCCTTGCTGCTCGACCAGCACGTGATCGCCGGCATCGGCAACATCTACGCCGACGAGATCCTGCATGCCGCGAAGGTGCACCCAGAGGCGTTGTCGTCGCGGCTCAGCGGCGCCGCCGTGACACGGTTGCACACTTGCATCGTGCGCATCCTCGATGACGCCGTTGCGGCGAGGGGATCGACGCTCGTCGACGCTCGCTACGTCGACCTCATGGGCGAGTCGGGCAGCTACCAGACGCGCCATCGCGTCTACGGCCGTGCCGGGCTGCGGTGCCTGACGTGCGGCCGCGGGATCCTGCGTCACCTGCGCTGGAGCGGGCGCTCGACCGTGTTCTGTCCCGTCTGCCAGCGACTGCCGGGTGGCGGCCGCGGTCAGCGGGCGATCCGCATCACGCCGTAGGTGTCGCCCGTCTGCGGGTCTTCGTAGCTGATGATGTCGCTGCCGGTGATGATGAACGTGTTGGTCGTGAACTCGTCGTTGAGGACCGGGATCACCGACAGCAACGCCGACGACTTGCCGACCGGCTTGCCGTTCGCGTCCCAGTAGTTCTCCACGATGATGTAGCCGTTGCCGGCGCCTTCCTCATTCTTGACGAGCCTCGCCCACTCGTAGACGGCCCCGGTCTGCAGGAGGTCCGAGTTCGTCGCACTCGTGCAGCGGGTGCCGTTGAAGTCGTGGAACTCGATGGTCATCGGGAAGCGGCCGGTGTCGGCTCGTCCCGACAACGACTGCGACCAACGCAGAGAGACCTTGTGCGGCCCGTTGGCCGTGGTTGGTGTGGACGTGACGTAGAACGGGATGACGGCGGAGCCCTGCGGAGCGCAGCTGACCTTGCCGCCCTGCAGCACGGGCGCGCGGCCGGGCTTCGTCGGCGGTCCGAACAGGATCTCGGTGCGAACCTGGTCGATCGATTGGTTCGAACCGTTGATCTCCGCCTTCACGACCACGGGATAGCCGGGATCGACGCGAGCAGGCACCGTCCGCGGCGTCGTGACAGGGGGTCGGGTGGGGCGGGTCGTCGTCGGTGGCCTGGTTTCGCGGGTAGTGGGCGGGGGTGGGGTCGTCGTAGGTGGACTCGTTGGTCGTGGCGCCGTGGTCGCCGGCCCAGCGGTGTCGGGCGTGGAGACAACAACCGGGTCGCTGTCGGTCGTGACGGGATCGTCGGTCGTGACGGGATCGTCGTCGCCACGGTCGCTGCCGCTGCTGGTCCCGCTGCCGTCATCTTCATCGAGATCGAGCTCGTCGGGCGATGTGACCAGCGCGCCGTCGCGTCGGGCCTCGTCGAGGTCGGTCTGGTAGCCGGCAAGACCACCGATCGCCGGCAACAGCAGCGACGCCGCGATGCCGGTGGTGAGGATCGGACCGAACGACATCGCACGCCCCGCCGTCGCAGCCAGGAAGAGCGGCACGACGCAGGCGACGAGCAGGAGGGGGAGTGCATTCACGGCGTCGCCGGCGTCGGCGAACGGCAGGCTGAACCACAGGTCGGTGGTGAAGATGTCCGTGCCGAACTGGGTCGTGCCGGCGAGCAGCCCCATCGCAGCGCCCGTGGCGGCGCCCCCGAAGGCGGCGCCGGTGGCCGAACGCGCCATCTGCTCGCGTGGGGTGCCGGCCACGATCGTGACGGCCCACGCCGCGGCGGTGACGGCGGCCCACAGCAGCGCGCGGCCTGCGGACGAGCCGGAGACGACCTCGTCGCCGTACGCCTCGATGTGCTGGTCGGTCGAGCCGAGGGCGAACGTGCCGGCGACACCGGCGATCGCACCGGCCACGGCGCCCAGCCCCGCCCGCAACGCTCGCTGCGGGCCGGGATGGGCGAGAGCCCAGCCGAGTCCGGCAACGACGAACACGGCGACCTGGATGAAGAAGTGACGCTCGTCGACGTCACGATCGAGGAGCGCCTGCTTGCTCGCCACGAGGACGGCGAACCCTGCCGCGGCTGCAACGACAGCCGTCAGCATCGCAAGGCCGACGTTTGGCCTTGCCACGGGTGCGCCGGGCGGCGGCGACGACGCAGCGGGGTAGTGCGGCGGCTGCGGAGATGGCGGGGCGAATCCGCCCGACGGCGGGGGAGGGGGAGGGGGAGGCTGCGCCGAAAACGGTGGCACGTTGCTCATCGCCCCATCTTGGTGCAGCGACAGAATTACCTGAACCCACCTCGCCGGGGAGCAGTCCCCTTCTGCGAGAGAGCGGTTCTGGTTCACCTACGGTCGGACCGTGGCGAAACGGGCGTTGGTGATCTGCACGGCGAACGTCTGTCGATCGCCCGTCGTCGAGGGACTGTTACGGCTGGCGCTCGACGGTGCGGTGGACACCGACGGTGACGCATGGGTCGTCTCGTCCGCCGGCACTGCCGAGATCGAGCCGTCCGTGGATCGATTCACCGTCGCGGCCGCCGCCCGGGCGGGGGTCGACGTGTCGGGGCACCGACGTAGGACGTTGACCGGCGACCTGCTCGGGACCGACGGCGCCGACCTCATCCTGACGATGACCCGCGCACACCTTCGCCACGTCGCCGTGTTGGACCCCTCGGCCTGGACGCGGACGTTCACGCTGCTCGAGCTCGCCCGCCGTGCGTCGGCGTCGGCTCCGGCGGGCGACGACGAGCCGTTCGCCGCCTGGTTGGGTCGAATGGGCGCGCATCGGCGGGCTTCGGAGATGATGCGACCCGATTCCGCCGACGACGTTGCCGACCCCTACGGCGGGCCGGCGTCCGAGCACGAGGCGATGGTCGAGCAGGTCGTCGCAGCGGTGACGACGCTCGTCCGCAACGGTTCGTGGAGGCCGAAGGGCTGATGCCGAGGCGGCCGGATGCGCCGCAGATCAGGCGACGGGGTTGAACCAGGTGACATCGGTGAAGCGGGCGAAGTCGGAGTCGGCGGACACCATCGTCAGGCCGTGCTCGATGCACAGCGCGGCGAGCATCGCGTCGGGCACGAGTCCGGCGTGGAGGTCGAGGTCGACGAGCAGCCGCCCCAGGATCTCGCGGTAGCCGGAGGACGGCGTGGGCACCCACGCTGCCGGCGCGTCGAGCCACGACTCGACCATCGACCACGCCGCTGCGGGACGCATCGGCTCGGCGAGCGCTCGCGGGTTCGTCACGATGCGGACGAACGATCCCGTGGACTGCCACGGGATCCCCACCCGGCGCGGGCCATTGAGCGCCTCCTCGAGCCACGACCTCGCCTTGTCGTGAAACGGGGAGAGCGCGGCCGATCCGCGTCACACGGCGGCTCGAGTGCGGACGACTGTGGTCAGCAGTCGACGGCGGCACGGATCGCTGTGCATGCCTCGGCCATGCGCAACCCGTCCAGCACGCAGGCACGCTCGACGAGGTTCGCCTTCGGCACGACGCGCAGGTTGTCGAAGCTTGCCGCACACTCCACAGGCATCCCCTCGTCCGGTCCCAGGCGAAGCTCGGTGGGGATGTCGCGGATGGTGCGAGTGACAGGCGCCACGAGCACCACGTTGAGCACCGGGATCGCCGCCGTTCGGGTCATGACGAGGAACGGGCCGTGCTCGATGCACAGCCCAGCGAGCATCGCATCGGGCACCAGGCCCGCCCGTAGATCGAGATCGACCAGCAGCCGCCCGAGGATCTGCGCATAGCCCACGGCGCGGGACACATCCGTCAGCAACCGACGTGTACACCACGCGGTACGGTTGGGGCATGCGCACGGTCGTGCTCGGGGATCGCCCTCACGAGCTCGACGAGCTCATCGAGCGCCGACGTGCCACCGGTGCCGATCGGTACGACGAGGTGTGGAAGGGCGAGTACCACATGGCGCCTGCGCCGCGGCACGGCCATGCGCTGGTCGACAACGCCATCGCCGTGTTGCTGACGCCTGCGGCGGCGGCCGTCGGGCTGTTCGGGAGCGGACCGTTCAACCTCGGCGAGCCCGGCGACTACCGGGTCCCCGATCGCGGGTTCCACCGATCGCGGTCGAACGACGCCTGGCTGGCGACCGCTGCCATCGTCGTCGAGATCGTCTCGCCCGACGACGAGACGTGGGAGAAGCTGCCGTTCTACGCCGCGCGTGATGTCGACGAGGTCGTGATCATCGATCCCAGCAGGCGAGCCGTCACCTGGATGGAGCGCGACGACCGCAGGTTCCGCCAGGTCGAGCGGAGCACCCTGCTCGGCATCGACGTGGGCGACCTCGCCGACCACATCGATTGGCCGCCGGCCGACTGATCTGTGACCTGAGACCGCTCGCTCGACACCCGGTCGGATCTCGGGACCTACTCTTGTCGCGACACTCCTCGATGATGAGGGCGGCGATTCGATCTACCGGCAGACGGCTGCGCCGGCGCGGGTTCCACACATCGTTGGGGCGCAGGCAGCCGGCAGCGTCGTCGCCGTCGGCGACGGGGTCACTGGATTCCGGGTCGGCGACCGGGTGGTGACCGTTGGTGCAGCGGCCCTTCTCATGCGTGAAGTCTGTCAGCCTCCGGGCCGAATCCGCTCGTTGCAGACCGTCACCCGCGACTTGCGAGCACCATCGTCCAGTACCGGGTGCCATCGTCGGATGTGGCCAGTCCGACGCCGATGTCCTTGAAACCTGGGTGAAGGATGTTGCGGCGGTGCCCGGCACTGTTCATCCAGCCACGCATCACCGCGCTGGCAGTCGGATAGCCGGCGGCAACGTTCTCCCCATACGTGATCCAGCGGTACCCCTCTCGCGAGATGCGTTGCCCGGCATTGGAGCCGTCCGACCCGGTGTGACTCATCACGTCCCGGTCCGCCTGATCCTGCGAGTGGAGCTGGGCCGCCCGGTTGAGGTCAGCGTTCGTGCGCACCGGCGCGA
>JACDGA010000517.1 GCA_013815505.1 Acidimicrobiia bacterium | reverse complement strand
GCTCGTCGTGCCAGCTGCGCACCACGAAGGCGGCGATCGCCTCGGACCCGATACCGCAGTTCGTCAGGTCGACCTCACCGATGAAGTAGTCGATGCCGAGCGCGGCCGGTGGGATGTCGATCACCGACAGCGTGTCCACCCACTCGGCGTTGTCGTCGACGCGGTAGCGCTGGATCATGCCGATCGGCCGGTCGTCGAGGAGGATGACGAACAGGTGCGTCTGGTCGTCGCCGTCGATGCTGACGGCGAAGTCGCGCTCGACGGCGTCGGGCGACGGATCGTGCTGCCACCACCGCTGCACGTGCGGCCGGGCGAGCCATCCGCCCAACATCTCGAGGTCGGCACGCACGAGCGGCCGGAACGAGATCGTCATCGTCCGGCGCCGCTGCCGCTGCCGAGCATGGCGACGACTGCCTCTCCACAGCGGCGCCCGGAGAACAGTGCCCCTTGGATCGACGCCGTGTCGCGATGGTCGCCGCAGACGAACAGACCCTCGCCCAGGTCCACTCGCTGCTTCGGCGCGAACGCCGGTCGCTGATCGGGCTGACCGTGGGCGATGGCGTACGAGCGGAGGTGCGTCCAGTGGTCGACGCCGGCGCCCCACCAGTCGTTCACGACGGACCGCGCACGAGCCTCGACGTCCTCGAGAATGCCCGGCAGCGCGACGACGATCAGGTGCCGCCCGGTGGGCCCGTAGCCGGGAGCGACGTTGGTCATCACGGCAACGTTGACCGGGGTGCCGTCGTGGACGCCGAGCTGGACCCGCTTCGACGATGTCGGCGCCTCGGGCGCAGCGAAGTAGGCGCAACCGACAGCGCGGGAAGCGACGTCTGGGAGGCCGAGCAGTTCGCCGGCGACTGGGCCCTCCGTGGCGACCACGACGGCCGTGGCGTCGTGGTGCCGCCCGTCGGCGGTGCGCACCCGGCCGGCGGCAACCTCCACGACGGGCGACCCGAGCAGCACCGAGTCGTCCGGCACCCGTCGCGCGAGCTGGTCGGGGATCGCCTGCATCCCCGACGCCGGCACCGCGGCGTCACCTGTGGCGAGGCAGCGGAAGATGACGTCGAACATCCGTCGCGACGTCGTCAGCTCGGGATCGAGCTGGATCCCGGCGAACAAGGGCCGGAAGAAGCGGTCGATGATCCGATCGGAGAACCCCTCCCCGCGGAGCGCGTCGAGCGTCGTGACGTCGTCGCCGCGCAACAGATCAGCCCCGTCGGCACGTTGCAGACGGAGGCGCAGACGCAGGATCCGCGCCTTGTCGGCGAGGCTGCCGACGGGTGACCGGACGGTCGGCAGGAGCGTGCCCGGCCGGCGGAACGGGTCGCCGACGACGGAGCTCCGCCCGTCCTGCCACACGTCGGCGCCGGGCTCGAACGATGCGAGGTCGAGGGCACCGACGTCGAGCTGGCGTTCCAGCTCGGGGTATGCCGTGAGCAGCACCTGGAAGCCGCGATCGAGGCGGAACCCGTCGACGAGATCGGTGCGAACTCGTCCGCCGAGCCCGTCGGATGCCTCGATCAGTCGAACGGACCGGCCCGCAGCGTGGATCGTCCCCGCAGTCGCCAGTCCGGCGAGCCCCCCGCCGACCACGATGGCGTCGACCGGCTCGAGCGCAACGGAGTCTGCGATGCGCCCACCGTAGCGAGGACGTCCGCTCGTAGGCTCTCGGATCATGGACATCACGGTCGCCGGAGCAACCGGGTTCGTCGGATCAGGCCTCGTGCCGGCGCTGATCGGCGCCGGCCACCGTGTGCGGGCGATGACCCGCCACCCCGACCGCTACGACGGCAAGGGCGAGGCCGTCGACGGTGACGTCGCCGATGCCGACAGCCTGCGCCCGGCACTGTCCGGCGTCGAGGTCGCCTACTACCTGGTCCACTCGCTGGGGAGCGACGACTTCGAGGAGAAGGACGCTGCAGCCGCCCGATCGTTCGGTGCCGTCGCCGCCGAGTGCGGCGTGCGACGCATCGTGTACCTCGGCGGGCTGGGTCCCGAGAACCCCGACGAGCTGTCGCCGCACCTGCGCTCGCGTCGCGAGGTCGAGACACTGCTCGGTGAGGGTGGGGTGCCG
>JACDGA010000123.1 GCA_013815505.1 Acidimicrobiia bacterium | reverse complement strand
GTCGTGCGAGCCGCATCGGGTTGGTGCTGGCGCGTGGTGGCCGCCGATTCGTCACCGACGGGCGCGTTGGGTCGCGTCTCGGCGTGGGCGGCCGGCGCGGCCTCGCTCGACGTCGACGTCGATGCGACGGGAGTCGGGGGCGGCGTCGGGTCGCCGGCCATCTGCGCCAGCTGGCGCGTGACCGGACGATCGCTGAGCGGAGGACGATGTGTCGAGGCCGCGGCCGGCGCAGCTGCCGCCGGTGAGCCCGTCGGCGCCGGGAGCGGCTCGGACGCGGTCGACGCGTCGCTGCTCGACCCGTCGCCGTCCTCGGGCTCGCTGTCGGGTTCTGGCTCGTCGTCGGCGTCGGACTCGTGCGCCGTGCCCTCACCCGACACAGGCGACGCCGCCATCACCGATGCCGCGTCGTCGCCCGCTGCCGCGTCGTCGCTGCTCGATGCCGCGTCGTCGTCGCCCGCTGCTGCGTCGTCGCTGCTCGATGCCGCGACACGCACCCCGCACGCGTTGCAGAAACGATCAGTCTCCCGAACCTCGCTGCCACACGATGGACACTTCATGGCACCGATGGTAGGGCCGCCACGTTTCCGAGGGTGGGAGCCATGATGAGAACGTGACTGGACGGTTCGCGCCGTCGCCGTCGGGCGACCTCCACGTCGGCAACCTGCGCACGGCCCTCGCCGCCTGGCTCTCCGCCCGTGCCGCCGGTGAGCGCTTCCTCGTCCGCATGGACGATCTCGATCCGTCCGTCAGCGTCGATCGCCACGGGCAGCGGCAACTGGACGATCTCGCTGCCGTCGGGGTCGACTGGGACGGCACGATCGTCCGCCAGCGGGATCGCTTCACCCGCTACCGCGAGGTGATCGACGAGCTGACCGCAGCGGGACTGACCTACCCCTGCTTCTGCTCGCGCCGCGAGATCCGCGACGCGGTGCGCGCGCCGCACGACGCCTCGCCCGACGGCGCTTACCCAGGGACATGCCGGGATCTGTCCGACGCCGAGATCGCACGCCGGAGCGAGACGCGCCCGCCCGCGCTGCGGCTGCGGACCGACGGGGCGAGCCGTGCGGTCGACGACGAGGTGGCGGGGACGTTCGTGGGCACCGCCGACGACTTCGTCATCCGGCGAAACGACGGTGTGCCCGCCTACAACCTCGCCGTCGTGCTCGACGACTGGGATCAGGGCGTCACCCAGGTGGTGCGTGGTGACGACCTGCTGTCCAGCACCCCTCGTCACCTTCTGCTGCAGGAGCTGCTGGATGCTCCGACGCCCCGCTACGCACACGTCCCGCTGGTGCTCGGACCGGGCGGCGATCGCCTCTCGAAGCGCGACGGCGCCGTCACGCTGGCCGACCTCGCCGAGCGTGACGTCACGCCGCCGGCGGTGCGGCACGCACTGCTGCGGTCGCTCGGCATCCCGACCGCAACGGGCGACGTGGAGGCTGCGATCGATGGCTGGCGGGCGGCTCGACGCGATCCAGGCCGCCATCCACTCACCACGGTCACGCTCGACGAGCTGGAGCGAGAGTGGTCACCGTCTCCGGACGCGCAAGGGCGGGCTCGCTGATGCGAACCCGCCCTGCAGGACCGGCGAGGGGCGGCTCGCCGATCGATCGTGCACGCGCTCCGGCATGCGTTCCGCGCGAGCATGTCCGGAGGGAAAGGGTGCCAAACATGGATTTTCCGGAGCTCTCGGGGGGCGCCTGTGCGAACGGATGTCCGCCTGGGTAACGTCGTCGCGGTGATCGGGACACCACGTCGACTCGCGGGCGCTGCGGCAGCCCTGGTGCTCGTCGGCTTCCTCGCCTCGTGCTCCGAGCAGGTCGCCGCGCCGCCTTCCCCCGAGACCCAGCCCGCCACCACGCAGGTCGAGTCCACGACGCCGGCGACGCGCCGTCTTCGCCAGACCACCACCGCCGTCGCCACGACGCCCCCCACCGAGAAGGCGACGACCACCACGCAGAAGCCGACGAACACCACGTGGCCGTCGCCCGTGGTCGCCCTCGGGGCCGCCCGGTCACCGATCGCCGCCGTCGGGCAGTCGAGCGGCTCGTCGACCGCGGTGCTGCAGCAGCGACTGCTCGATCTCGGGTTCTGGCTCCAAGCCGCCAACGGCTCGTACGACCTCACGACGGCGCAGGCCGTGATGGCGTTCCAGAAGTACAAGGGTCTCGCCACGAGCGGCTCGATCGACTCGGCGACGGCAGCAGCGCTCACGGCGCAGGCCGAGCGCGTCCGTGGCCGGGCCGACGCCGGCACGCTCGTCGAGATCGACAAGTCGCGTCAGCTCCTCTTCGTCATTCGTGGCGGCAAGGTCGTGTGGGCGTTCAACACGTCGACCGCCAACGGTGACGAGTACACCGAGCCCGACCAGAACTCGCCGGGCGAGAAGATCACCGGCGTTGCCATCACGCCCGACGGACTGTGGCAGGTCGAGCGTCAACGCAAGAAGGGCTGGTGGAAGGGCGACCTCGGCCAGATCTACCGGCCGAAGTACTTCATCGGCGGCGTCGCCGTGCACGGCTCAAACTCGATCCCCGACTACCCGGCGTCGCACGGCTGCGTGCGCGTGTCGGTGCCGGCGATGGACTTCATCTGGGCTACCGACCTCGTGCCGCTCACCACTCCCGTCTGGGTGCACGGGGAGTGGCGCGGCTGAGCCCGTCAGACCTCGGTCGCTGCGCTGGTGCGCTCGTCCGCCCGTCGCCTGATGCGCAGCGGGTGGTCCGCTGACGTGAGGCATCTGCCCGTCTCGGCGTCGAAGCGCCAGCCGTGCAGCGTGCACACCACCTGGTCGCACCCGTCGACCGTCTGGATCTCTCCGAACACCGAGAGATCGGCGTTGCGATGTGGGCAGCGCCGCGCCACGACGTAGTCGCCCAGCGTGATGTCGGGCTCTTCCTCGGTCGGTGGGTCGAGCTTGCGTCGGGCTTCGGCTTCGGTGCGGCGCATCCGCTCCACCGACAGCGACTTGAAGAAGTTGTAGACGTACTCGTTGAAGTCGCCCTCCCGCCACGCCCGGAAGCGGCACGACAAGAACAGCGAGTTGCTCCAGTCGACCGCCCGCTCGGTGACGACTGTCTCGACGAGTGCACGATCGATCTCGAAGCGGAAGCCGTACGGCTCGCCGGCGTGGAGGCGCACCTCACCGGCGACGAAGTCGACGAGGATCTCGACGTCACCGGCGACGAGCAGGCACGGCGCACCGATGGCGCGCCGCAGCGTGGGAGCCATCCGCAGCAGCGGCTGCCACCACGCCGACAGCGTCGCCACAAGATCGGTCTGCGGAACCTCCCAACGATCGCGTTCGGTCTTCAGCCACACGGCCCAGTCCTGCTGGTACTCACGCAGCACGCGCTCCTTGTGCGTCCAGATGCGCGCCATCTCGTCGTCGGGCACCGGATGCTCGATCGAGATCGCGCCGTCCTCCACCGTCACGGCCGTGCCGGGCATCGCCAGCACACCGCGGTGGCCCGACTCGTCGAGGCGGGCGAGAAACGACGGTTGGTCCCAGAAGATGCTCGGCTCGTCGCCGTTGATGACGTTGAGGTGGAACAGCTCCTCGTCGAGAAAGCACGGCGGACCGGCACTCGGCACCACGGCGGTCGCGGCGATGCTCTCGACGTACCGCATCGCCCTCGCGAACTGGCTCTCGACCTTGGCGTCGACGAGTCGGCGCATCCGCTCGGGCGGCTCGTCGTACACCATCGGGTACCAGATGGCGCCGCTGTATTGCAGCCAGTGCAGATCGACTGGTCCGTGCGAGCGGAGCGCGTCGAGGTCGGTGGTGCGGCAGTCGTTCTGGTTGACGAGTCGGCTCTCGCCGTCGGACACGACGAGCGCGGAGTCGCCGCCGGGACCGTCGGTGATGCTCGTCTCGACGTGGATCGCGACGCGCAGGTCACCGGCCAGCTGCTGCTCGACACCGTCCTGCGTGCGGATGAACGTGTCGAACCCGATCGCCTGGAGGCGCCGCTCCTGTTCTCGCGTCGGGTAGCCCGGCAGCAGCACCGTGATGTCGCGGCGAAGGTGTTCGCGCAGCCATGGCACGTCGAAGTGGTCGGCGTGGAGGTGCGAGACGAACAGGTAGTCGGCTGACTCGATGCGTGCGGTCAGGTCGGCGTCGAGCTGGTCGTTGCGCGGGAAGACGAACCACGAGCCGAAGAACGCCGGCTCGAACCACGGGTCACAGAGGATCGAGCCGTAACTGGTTTCGATCAGGATGCCGGCGTGACCGATGGACGTCGCGCGCATCCGCGTCCGTTCAGGCGACGGGCGGATCGGTGTACTGCTGGCCCGATCGCGAGACGTGCTCGGTCCATGCCGACCCGTCCCAGTAGCGAAGCTCGAACCTGTTGGAGGGATCCGCGTACCAACCAGCCGGCACCGAGGGCGCCGCCGTGGTGGAACCCGCCGAACCCGCGCCCGACTGGCCACCACCCCAACTGGATCCTGCCGAACCCGAAGCGCCCGACGCGTCGCTGCTGCCCCACGACGAGTTGCTCGCCGTCGGCTGGGCGATGCCGCCGGAATTGTCGCTGTTGCCCCACGACGACGTGGCGGTCTCGCTGGGAGGTGTGGAGGACTGGGCGCCCTCGTTGCCCGACGAACCCCACGACGACGTGGACGTGGGTGTCGTCGAGGCGGGCTCGGACGAGCCGCTGCCCCAACCTGCCGGCTCGGCCGGTGTCGACGATCCCGCCGACCATGCGGACGGACTCGACGAAGAGGCGCCGCCGCCAGACTCGCTGGACGAGGCGCTTGTTCCCGTGGCCGGCGAGCCCGAACCCTCACGGCTCAGATACGCCACCACATCACTGCCGGCGGAGACGATGCTCACGACGGACCAGCCGTCGGCTGACCGCTCGCCGAGCTTTGCGGTGAGGGACTCGGCCTCGTACGACGACACGCTGACGGAATCGAACTCCTGCATGGCGTGATGCTAACGGATCAGCGTCAGGTGACGTCGGCCGCGCCCGCTTCGTCGGGGGTGCCGTCGAAGACCAGCTCGCCGTCGCGTAGCGCGAGCACCCGGTCCGAAGCGCTGATCGTCGCCAGCTCGTGGGTCGCGACCACGAGCGTCACCCCTGCGTGCTGGGCGTCGAGCAACAGGTCGAGCAGCGCACGGCGGCCGCTGACGTCGAGGCCGACGAACGGCTCGTCGACAAGCATCACCGAGAAGGGGCGCACGAAGGCGAGCGCGATCGCGGCCTTCTGGCGCAGTCCTCTGCTGAACGACGCCGGCAGATCGTCGGTGCGCTGGGCGAGGCCGAGCCGCTCGACGAGCTCCGTCGCTCGCGGCACCCACTGCCCGTTGCCACCGAGTCGGGCGATGTACTCGATGTGCTCCCACACGCTCAGGTCGTCGTAGAAGACGGGTTGGTCGCCCAGATAGGACAGCTCGGCCCGGGCGGCGAGCGACCCCGCCGGGTGGCCGGCGACGGCGATCGTCCCCTCGCTCGGCTCGATCAGCCCGGCGCAGAGCCGCAGCAGCGTGCTCTTGCCGCTGCCGTTGTGCCCGATCAGTGAGACCCGTTCACCGGCGGTGACGGCGAGCTCCAGCGGTTCGAGCGCGACCGCGTCGCCGTACCGCTTCGCCACGCCGTCCGCCACGAGCGCTGCGGTCATCGCTTGCCCTCCTCGATGAACGCTCGTACCCGCTCGCCGTAGTCGTTGTGCTTGCGAACCCACCATGCGCAGGCGGCGACGGCGAGCATCAGCCCGATCGACGACCGCACCGCCGTGTCGGCCGACGGCAGCTCGCGCATCGCGAGCACGGGGAGCGCAGCGATGCAGCTGATGGCGACGGGCAGCAGTGTGCGCATCACAGTCGCGAAGCCGGCGAACTCGGGCATCGTCAGCG
>JACDGA010000516.1 GCA_013815505.1 Acidimicrobiia bacterium | reverse complement strand
GTACGGACGCGCCGCCGGGACCAATGCACATCGTGCGGATGGCGATCGCGGTGTCGAGGTTCCCGCTCCAGTCCAGGTAGCCGACCACCCCTGCATAGGGCCCGCGACGAGTCGGTTCGAGGTCGTCGATGATCTCCATCGCTCGCACCTTCGGCGCGCCGCTGACGGTGCCGGCGGGCATCGTCGCCCGCAGCACGTCGACCACGCTGTGGTCGTCGGTGACGATTCCGGTCACCTGGGAGGTGAGGTGCATCACATGGCTGTACCGCTCGAGGGTCATCAGCTCGTCGACATGCACCGTGCCGAACTCGGCGACCCGACCGACATCGTTGCGCGCGAGGTCGACGAGCATCACGTGCTCGGCTCGCTCCTTCGGGTGCTCGATCAGCTCCGCAGCGAGCATGCGATCGTGCTCGTCGGTACTTCCCCGCTTGCGCGTCCCGGCGATCGGGCGTGAGACGATGGTCCGGGTCCCGCCGGCGGCGACGACCTTGACCATCGGTTCGGGTGAAGAGCCGACGATCGTCAGCTCCGGATCGCGGACGAAGTACATGTACGGACTCGGGTTCACCTGACGCAGCACCCGGTAGAGGTCGAACGGGTCGGCGTCGAGTTCGACGTCGAAGCGCTGGGCGAGCACGACCTGGAAGATGTCGCCGGCGACGATGTGCTCCTTCGCCACCTCGACGGCGCGCTGGTACGACCCGCTCGGCATCGTCGATCGCACCTCGGGCAACGCCTCACCGTTGATCGGCGGTGCAACCGGGCTGTCGCTGAGCGGCCGGGCGAGCTGCGCGACGGCGGCGTGGAGACGCTCGATGGCCGCGTCGTAGGCACGGTCGAGCCCGTCGGCGTCGAGACCGAGCACGGGCACGCTCTCGATCAGGCTCACCCGCTGGCGCCAGTGGTCGAAGGCTGCGAGCGAGCCGATGACGCTCATCACGGCAGCCGGAACTCCGAGGTCGTCTGGCGGCGCGTCGGGCAGCCGCTCGACCTCGCGGACGACGTCATAGCCGAGGTACCCGGCGATGCCACCGTGCAGCGGCGGGAGGTCGTCGATGACCGGCGCGCGCAGCTCACGGGTGAGCACGTCGAGCGCGGCGAGGATGCCGTCGTGCATCGGCAGTTCCACTGGCAGCGAGCCGCGCAGCTCGATCTCGCCGTCGCGCAGCACGAGCGTCGCCGTCGGGTTGCGCCCGACGAACGAGTACCGGCTCCAGCGCTCGCCGTGCTCGACTGACTCGAGCAGGAACCCGGGCTCGTCACCGACGAGCTTCAAGAACGCCGAGACCGGCGTCTCGAGGTCTGCGAGCACGTCGATCCACACGGGCACGACCGTGTACTCGGCGGCGAGCCGGTGGAACTCGTCGCGAGGCGGGCGGACGGTCAGCGTCACGTGGCCGGCGGGTCGTCACCGAGGCGGCGGTAGAAACACGTCCGCTCGCCGGTGTGGCACGCGCCCTTGCCGTCCTGGTGGATCTTGAACAGCAGCGTGTCGCCGTCGCAGTCGTAGAACGCCTCGCGCACGTGCTGCGCATCGCCGCTCGTATCGCCCTTGCGCCACAGCTCCTGGCGGCTCCTGCTCCAGTAGACCATCCGGCCTTCGGCGAGCGTGCGCTCGAGGCTCTCGGCGTTCATCCACGCCATCATCAGCACGTCGCCCGTCTCGGCATCCTGGGCGATCGCCGGCACGAGCCCGTCGGCGTCAAACACGACGTCGTCAATCACGGGGACGCGCCCGTGATCAGTGCGAGCGACGGAGCGCCAGCGGAGGAGCGGCCAAGAACTGCGCGGGCTGCAGGTGGCGCGGCCGGGGAACGCAGCGTCATAGGTAGAGACCTGTGCTGGCCTCGATGCGCTCGGCGGCGACGGCGTGGATGTCGCGCTCGCGCAGCATGATGTAGTCGCTGCCACCCACCTCGACCTCGTAGCGGTCGTCGGGGCTGAACAGCACGAGATCGCCCACCTCTGCGGCGCGCACGTTCTGGCCGTGGGCGACGACCTCCGCCCAGATGAGCCGCTTGGCCATCTGCGCCGTCGCCGGGATCAGGATCCCGCCCGACGACCTGCGCTC
>JACDGA010000515.1 GCA_013815505.1 Acidimicrobiia bacterium | reverse complement strand
ACGGCGATGCCCGAGTCGGCCCTGATGGCACTCGCCAAAATTGCGTCGTCATGCTCGTCCGTGGACGTGGCGCGGACGCTGACGATGCGGCGTCCTGTCATGGGGATCGCGCCGATTCAGCCACGATCCTCATGACAGGACGAGTCGTTGCTACGGGATCACGGCGAGTGCCTCGACCTCGATGAGGAGGTCGGGCTCGCCGAGGGCCGCGACACCGATCAAGGTGACGGGACGGATGAGGTCGATTCCCTTCGATGCGGCGACTCGCGTCGCGCCGTCGACGAGCGCTCCCATCTTGTCTGGGGTCCAGTCGACGACGTAGACGGTGAGCTTGGCGACGTCGTCGAAGCCGGCGCCTGCGCCCTCGAGCGCAAGGGTCAAGTTCGTGTAGGCCTGTTCGACCTGTGCGGCGAGGTCGCCGCCACCGACCGGCTGTCCGTCGGCGTCACGCGCCACCTGCCCGGACACGCACACGATGCGGCCTCCGGTTGCCACGCTGACCTGCGCATACCCCATTGGTGTGGGCAGTCCCGGCGGGTTGATCACTTCGACCGTCATCTCGGTTCCTCTCGTCAACATTCCATTGCGCTGCTATGTATAGCACTGTCATGTAACCTGACGCAATGCCGAAAACCGCCGATCCCGACGTTCGCGATCGGCTGATCGGGCTCGCCGCAGCGCGACTCGCAGCACGTCAGCCGGTGAGCCTGCGCGGCCTCGCCGATGCCGCCGGCACGTCGACGATGGCCGTCTACACCCACTTCGGGGGGATGCCCGGGCTGTGGCACGCGGTGCGCGACGCCGCGTTCGCCACCCTCGCCCAGGAGCTCGGCCGGATGTCCCCGACGGACGACCCCGTCACTGATCTGATGGCGACTGGCTCGGCCTACGTGACCAACGCACTCACCCACCCCGACCTTTACCTCGTCATGTTCGATGCGCGCGGTGGTCCGGATCATCCGGACAGCGCCGGCACGACGTTCGCCGTGCTCGTCACCGCAGTTCAGCGCGCCATCGACGCCGGGCGCTTCGCCGCGTCGACTGATGCCGAGGGTGCGGCGCTCGAGCTCTGGGCGATGACCCATGGACTGGTGATGCTCGTCATCACGGAGGCGATTGGAGAAGACGACCTCAACCGCCACTTGCCCGAGATGGCCATCGCTGCATACGCCGGCTTCGGCGACGATCCGGTCGCCGCCCGCCGTTCTGTCATCGGGATCGTGCCGTTCCGGCAACGATCCCCATGACAGAACGGGCTCGGGACCTGCGGACTGGCAGCGGCGAACTACGGCGGGCGCGGAGGGCAGATCTCCACGGTCAGCGGATGACCGCGACGAGCGGGGCGTTCATGATCGGGGTGACCGTTCATCCACGATCCTGAAGGAGGACACATCGTGTCTGCCATGACCATGCTTGCCAACGAGGTTGCCGGCCACGTCGCCAGCCACCATCCCGACGGGTGGGACCGCCCAGGCTGGTGGCCGATCTTTCCACTGCTCTGGTTCGTCGTGATCGGAACCATCGTGTTCTTCGCCGTCCGCCGTCGGTCGGGTCCACGTGGTGCCGGCATGGCCGTGCTCGGCGAGCGTTACGCCCGCGGCGAGATCGACGAGGCCGAGTTCCAACAGCGTCGCGACGTGCTGCGCAAGAAGTAGCGACCGCTCATCGGGATCGCGCCCGTCATGGGCGTGATCCCGGAGCAGGGGCCGGTCAGGCTGCCTTCGCCGATCGGGCGAACACCACGTTGCCATCGCGGCTGAGGACCGTGCCGGGCAAGAAGTCCGAGCACACGTGCACGATCTCGTCGGCGAACTCCTCGGTCATGTCCTCCCGCTCCTCGTGGTCGTCGAGGTGGCGAAACCAGCCGTCACGTTCCAGCCAGCCGGCGACGGCGGTGCGGAGATCGTCCATCGTCAGCTGCGGCCGCTCGACGACGAGCGCCGTGGTCGTGGCCTTCGAGCTTGCGAGTCCCGGGAAGCCCCGGCGGCACCCGCAGTCGGGACAGTCGCAGTCGAGTGAACCGACGGCAACCAATTCGCCGTCGACCGTCCACTGGTAGTCGCCCGCAACGCTCCCCTG
>JACDGA010000514.1 GCA_013815505.1 Acidimicrobiia bacterium | reverse complement strand
CTCGGCTCGCGACGCAGGCGGGGGAACGCCTCGTCGAGTTGCGCGCCAAGATGTGGGCAGCCGGCGCGATCTCGTGGGAAGTCATGGACGGCGGCGACATGGCGAGCCACCACTTCCTCACCGGAGAGCTGGCCGGTGCACGACCCGACGACGCTGTGCTCAGCGAGGAGGGTGTCGACGATCCCCGCCGCTTCGACGTCGACCGCGTGTGGATCATCGACCCGCTCGACGGCACGCGGGAGTTCGGCGAGCACGGCCGGCTCGACTGGGCCGTCCACGTCGCGCTGTGGGAGGGCGACCGGTTCGCCGCCGGGGCGGTGTCGTTGCCCGCCCTGGGCCGCACGTTCGCGACTGATCCGGCACCCGTGGTCCCCCAGTTCACCCACGACCGGCCGCGACTCGTCACGTCGCGATCGCGGCCACCGCACATTGCCGGCATCGTCGCAAGGGCACTTGACGCCGAGCCCGTGCACCTCGGGTCGGCGGGGGCGAAGGCGATGGCGATCATCATGGGCGACGCCGACATCTACGTCCACGCCGGTGGCCAGTACCAGTGGGACTCCGCTGCGCCCGCAGCCGTGGCGCTCGCCGCAGGGCTGTTCGTGAGCCGCATCGACGGCTCGCCAATCGTCTACAACGATCCCGACGTGTGGCTCCCCGACTTCGTCGTCTGCCGCCCCGAGCTGGCCGAGCAGGCACTCGCCGCCATCGCCGCCGCGTGATGCCGATGCCGTCGTGACGCTCGAGTTGCTGTCGCTGTCGAAGCGCTACGGCGACGTCACCGCACTCGACTCGCTGTCGCTCGACGTGCCCGCCGGCGAGCTGTTCGGCCTCGTCGGCAGCAACGGCGCCGGCAAGACCACGGCGATGCGCATCGCCCTCGGTGTGCTCGCCGCCGACAGCGGCGAGGTTCGCTGGCAGGGTGCTGCCATCACGCCCGACGTCCGCCGACGCACCGGCTACATGCCGGAGGAACGTGGGCTCTACCCACGCATGAAGGTCGGCGAGCAGCTCGTCTACTTCGCCCAGCTACACGGCATGAGCCGCGCCGACGCGACCCGTGCGGCCGAGCAGTGGACCGACCGCCTCGGTGTCGCTGCCCGTCGCGACGACGACGTCCAGAAGCTCAGCCTCGGCAACCAGCAGCGCGTGCAGCTCGCCGCCGCGCTCGTGCACCAGCCCGATCTCCTCGTGCTCGACGAGCCGTTCTCCGGGCTCGACCCGGTCGCCGTCGACGTGATGAGCACGGTCCTGCGCGAGCAGTGCGATCGCGGCGTTCCCGTCGTGTTCTCGAGCCACCAGCTCGACCTCGTCGAGCGACTCTGCGACCGCGTCGGCATCGTTCGCAACGGCCGACTCGTCGCCCTCGGCACCGTCGACGAGCTGCGCACGGGCGACACGATGCGCCTCGAGGTGCAGGCGCCGGCGGCGCCAGAAGGGTGGGCCGACGACGTCCCCGGTGTCCTGTCGTCGACCCGTCAGGGCGACACGACCGTGGTCGAGCTGGCCGTCGGCAGCGACGACCAACCGGTGCTCGCCGCGGCGATGTCGCACGGCGCCGTGCACCAGTTCGCATTGCGACGCAGCTCGCTGTTCGAACTGTTCCGCGATGTCGTGTCCGTCGAAGACGAGGAGGAGCCGCAGTGAGCGAGCCACGCGACAGCGGCCACGAAGCGGCCGGCCAGGAAGGCCTGCCGCATCCGATGCGCGCCGTGTTCCTCGTCGCCAAGCGCGAGCTCGTCACCCGCGTGCGATCGAAGGCCTTCAGGGTCACGACGGCGATCGCCGCCGTGCTGCTCGTCGCAGCAGCCGTCGGCGGCACGCTGCTGTCCGGCGACGACGACGTCACTGCCTCGATCGGGCTGGTCGATCTGCCACAGGACAACGCGCTGGCCGTCGTCGAGGCGGCAGGCACCGCCGTCGATGTCACGCTCGAACCCGAGGAGGTGGGCGACGAGGCAGCCGGCCGCCGCATGGTCGAAGACGGCGACCTCGACGTGCTGCTCGTTCGCGGCCGCGACGGCGGCTTCACCGCCTACAGCGACGACGAGCTCGGCACCGAGGTGGAGAACGCGGTCAACG
>JACDGA010000122.1 GCA_013815505.1 Acidimicrobiia bacterium | reverse complement strand
AACGGATCGCGCACGCTCGTGCTGTACCACGGTGCCGGCTCGGGACGCGACCAGCCGAGCCTGCTCGCGATCGAGGCGGCGATCGCACCGATGGCGTGCGTTCGAGCCGAGTTCCCGTACCGTCGCGAGGGGCGCAAGGCGCCCGATCGCGCGCCCAAGCTCATGGCGGCGGCGCGCACCGAGCTGGCGTCGATCGACGGCCCGGTCGTGATCGGCGGCAGATCGATGGGTGGGCGCATCTGTTCGATGGTCGCCGCGGGTGCTGACGGGCTCGAACCTCCTCCGCAGGTCGAGGGTGTGGTGCTGATCTCGTATCCGCTGCACCCGCCGGGCCGCCCCGACTCGCTGCGCGTCGAGCACCTCCCCGAGCTTCGCGTCCCGTGCCTGGTCATACAGGGTGAGCGCGACACGTTCGGCACTCCCGACGAGCTCGCGCCGTGGCTCGACACCGTGCCGGGTGACGTGACAACGATCGTCATCGAGGGCGGACGCCACGAACTGCGCGGTGCCGACGCCGCGATCGCCGAGCACGTCGCGGCCTGGCTGAGCGACACGCGAGCGGGCACCTAGCCTCGGCGCCGTGACGGCGTACGAAGGCGACAAGTTCGGCGGAGCGACCGCCCGACGCCCGCACTGATCGTCACGACGATGGTTCGGCCACGGCACGATCGAGCGGGTTCAGCTCTTCGAGCGAGCGGTGCGCCGTCTCGGGCAGCGTTGTGGCCACGATCGCCAGCACGCCGAGCTGGGCGAGCGAGAGCATTCCCATGATGCTGCCGTACGACCAGCCGGCGTCGCGCAGGCCACCTGCAGCGAGGAGGCCACCGATCCCGCCGAGGAGCGCCAGCACGGTCAGCAGCGCCGCCGCCCAGCTGCGGTTGCCGGTGGGGAACAGCTCTGTGCGGTACACCGACATCGCCGGGAAGGCGATGGAGCCGACGACGGCACCGGCGGTCATCGCCAGCCACATCGCGACGCCGCCGACGGCGAACGACGCCGCCACCAGCACCGTGCCGAGTGGTAGCGCGACGGCGATGAGCCGCCGTCGCCCCGCAGCGTCGGCAACTCGTCCTCCGACCATGAGCCCGACGGCAGCAGGGGTGGCCGTCACGAGCGTGAACGTGGCGATGACGAGCGCCGAATAGCCGCGTACGTCTTCGAGGTAGCGGTTCTGGAAGAAGCTCGCGGGGGCGACGAAGATGTTGGCGAGGAATGCGATGCCGCCGAGGATCGCGAAGCGACGCCGGTCGAGGCGCGGCGCAATGACGTGGCGACGGCGGAATCGCGTCGTCTCGGGGAGTCGCCGCATCGCGTCGACGGCGGGCACGAGCCAGATGAGGGCGATCACGTACAGCAGCCGCCAGGCGTTGTCGGCGAGATCGGCGAGCGGCAGCGACACGACGGCGACACCGGCCCCGAGGCCACTCGCAAGGGCAAGCACGCTGACGGCGTAGGCCCGGGAGTTGCGCGGCACCTCCTCGGCGGCGACGACACCGACGAGGAAGTCGAGGGCGAGCCCGAGTGGCCGCCCGATCGTCTGGGTCGCCACGAGGGACGGGAAGTTCGGAGCCACCGCACCGAGCGCCGTGACGATCGGCGCGGCCCAGGCAACGACGTTGATCACCCGGCGACGTCCGATCCTGTCGGCGAGCAGCGCCGCCGGGAGCGCGATGACGATGCCGACGCGAACGACGGCACCGGCGACCCCGACGCCCCAGTCGCCCACCGCGAAGTCGTCGGCAGCGAAGTTGACGGTCTGCGTGAACAGTGTGTTGACGAACGCCGACGACATCGACAGCGCGGCGATGATGCCGAGCACGAGCACCTGGCGCGAGTCGAGGTGATCGCTCGGTGCCCACCACGGCGAGTGGTCGCGACGTTGTGCCGAGACGATCCTGCGACGCGTGAGGGGGACGAAGAGCCACCCGAACGACGGCACGTGGAGGTCGAAGCGGGTCTCCTCGACGAGCGAACCACCTGCGGCGGTCACCGTGCGCTCGTACGACCTGAACGGACCGTGTTCCTGGACCCAACGCTCGGTCGCATCGTCGCCGTGCCCGGGCCGCTCGGCCAACAGGTCATCGCGTCGTGCCGTCAACAGCGCACGGTGGTGCTCGTCGTCCGGCCACGTGCGGGTGAGGGTTGAACCTCGGCCGGGCACGGGCGGAGCATACTGAGGCCGTGCCCGAGCCGACCTCGCCCGCCGCGCCCGACCAGATCGTCGTTCGCCCCGCAGGCCCGTTGACCGGGCGCGTCGTCGTGCCCGGCGCGAAGAACTCGGTGCTCAAGCTGATGGCGGCGACCATCCTCGGCGACGGGACGCACGAGTTGAGCAACGTGCCCGACATCGTCGACGTGACGATCATGGCCGACCTGCTCGCCGACATCGGGGTGCGCACCGAGCGTCCCGAGCCGGGTCGCCTGAGGATGACGAACGACGGTGATCTCACGCCCGTCGCCCCGTACGAGCACGTCGAGCGCATCCGGGCGTCGATCAACGTGCTCGGCCCGTTGCTCACGCGCTGCGGGAGGGTGCAGATCTCGATGCCGGGCGGCGACGACTTCGGCGCGCGGCCGATCGACCTCCACGTCGCGGGGCTCGAGGCCATGGGCGCCGAGTTCAAGTTCGCCCACGGCGAGGTCGACGCTCGCGCCGATCGGCTGCACGGCGCCCACATCACGTTCCCGTTCCCGAGCGTCGGCGCGACGGAGAACCTCGTCTGCGCCGCCGTGTGCGCAGAGGGTGAGACGACGATCGAGAACGCGGCGATGGAGCCCGAGATCGCCGACCTGTGCACGTTTCTCGTCGGCATGGGCGCACAGATCGAGGGCATCGGTTCGTCGCGGTTGCGCGTCGTCGGAGTCGCTTCCGGCTCACTTCACGGCGCCGAACACCGCACGGTGCCCGACCGGGTGCAGGCGGCGACCTACCTCGCGGCGCTGGGAGTGTGCACGGGCCGGCTGGAGATCGTCGATGCTCGTCCGGAGCACATGTCGAACCTGCTCGACGCGTTCGTCGAGATGGGGATGCACATCGAGGCGACGAAGGAGGGACTCGTCGCTCGTGCCACGACGCGACTTCGCTCCACCGACATCCAGACCTTGCCGTACCCCGGCATCGCCACGGACTACAAGCCACTGATCATCACCTTGCTCAGCGTCGCCAACTCCGTGGGCATCGTGACCGAGAACATCTATCCGGGCCGCTTCCGCTACGTGGAAGAGCTGCAGCGGCTGGGTGCCGACATCAGGACCGCTGGCCACCACGCCGTCGTGCGCGGCGTGCCGCGACTGTCGGGCGCGCCCGTGCGTGCCCACGACATCCGCGCCGGTGCGGCGATGGTGGTGGCCGGACTGGCGGCCGAGGGCGTGACGACGATCCACGGCGTGCACCACATCGACAGGGGCTACGACGACTTGTGCGGGCGCCTTCACGCCGTCGGCGCCGACATCGTCAGATGCTGACGGTCGTCCGGTGATCGAACGGGATGAAACTCGCGGTGGCGCGGGTTGAATGAGATGGACATGCGCGAACAAGTGGAACGCACGATCGAAGTCATCCGGCCCGCGCTGCAGGCCGACGGTGGCGACATCGTGCTGCGCGACGTCGACGAGACGACCGGCATCGTCACCGTCGAGCTGGTGGGCGCGTGCGGCACCTGCCCCGTGTCCACACAGACGTTGAAGGCCGGCATCGAGCGCATCATGCGCGACCGCGTCGACGGGGTCACCGAGGTCGTCGAGTACCTGCCCGACGACGCCATCGCCGTCTGAGCAACTGTCAGCCAGTGTCGCTGGCGCCGCCGCCCGGCCACATCTCGCGTGCACTTCGCAGTGGGCGAATCTGACCGAGCAGTCCGAGATGGCGCATCCGGGGTAGATGGTGGCGACTGCGGCGCGTTGTTCGGGTGATCACGTCGAGGTGCGCCGCCGGGAGTCACAACGCCGCGTCGAACCAGTCGAGACTTGCCCGGCCGCGCCCGGCGCGTTCACCCGCCCATCGCAGGGTCAACGGGTTGAACCCGTGGACCCCAACAGCACGTAACGCTGCGTTGAGCTAGGTCCCGTGAGCTGCAGTTCCGCGCGATGCGGCGATCAGCGAGGGCGGTACTCGGACGGTCCGTCGAGTGCGACGAGGTAGCCATCGGGATCTCGTATCCAGATCTCCTTCTGCTTCGCGTTCGTTGAGCTCGACGTCTCCAGCTCGCCGACTCACACGACCGCGTGATCGAAGTCGGCGACCTCGAACCACGTCCCGGCGATCCATTGCCGCACTGTAAGTGATGTTTGGTCGCCATCGCTCGAGCGGCAACGATGGTCCGCGATGCAGCGCAGCCGCGATCCGAGCGAGGTCTTCGACGCCGCCCGCGGCGGCGACCGCGCCGCACTCGCACGGGCGCTGTCGCTCGTCGAGCGTGGTGGTGAACCGGCGAAGGCGATCGCGCGATTGGCGTCGCCGCACGTCGGTGGTGCCTACACGGTCGGGCTCACCGGTGCTCCCGGCTCCGGCAAGAGCACCTTGGTGTCGGCGCTGATCACGCTTCTGCGGGCCCAGGACATCGAGCCGACGGTGCTCGCCATCGACCCGTCGTCACCGTTCAGCGGCGGCGCGATCTTGGGCGACCGGGTGCGCATGCAGGACCACGCCACCGACCCCGGCGTCTTCATCCGATCGATGGCGTCGCGCGGTCACCTCGGTGGGCTCGCCCTCGCAGCGCCCGAGGCGATCCGCCTGCTCGACGCCGTCGGCAAGCACTGGATCCTCGTCGAAACGGTGGGCGTCGGGCAGGTCGAGGTGGAGATCGCCGGCAAGGCCGACACGACCGTCGTGGTCGTCAACCCGGGCTGGGGCGACAGCGTGCAGGCGAACAAGGCGGGGCTGATGGAGATCGCCGACGTGTTCGTCATCAACAAGGCCGATCGCGCCGGTGTCGAGGACACCCGGCGAGACCTCAACCAGATGCTCGACCTCACGGCTCTGCCCCATGACGCCTGGCGGCCGCCCATCGTGCCCGCCGTGGCGCCGCAGTCGACAGGCACCGACGACCTCTGGGAGGCGGTGCTCGCCCACCGAGAACACGCCGAGGCGTCGGGCGAACTGGCGCGTCGGCGGACGCAACGGGCCAGCGAGGAGCTCCGCGCGATCGTCGCCCGACGTGTCGAGGAGATCGCACGAGCGGTCTCGACGAACGCCAGGTGGGAGGCGCTCACCGAGGCCGTCGTCGCTGGCGAGATCGACCCGTGGTCCGCCGCCGACGAGATGCTTGAACCCGTGATCGACCGCTGACGGCCGGTCAGGCCGCGGGCGGAGCCAGTTGTTCGCCACGACGCCGGGCGCGGAGTTCGCCGCGAGTGTCGTGGCCGAGTTGTTCGAGCGCGTCGAGCAGCCGTCCGGGTCCCGCCCTTCCGCGCCGTCGTCTCACGGAGGCGACGTGACGGAGCTCTTCGATCGAGACGTCGAGGCGGCACGCGGCTCGGATCATCGCCTGCATCTCGGCGACCGTGGAGTACGCCGCCATCATCACGACCGTGCTGGCGATGTCGGTGATCGGCACATCACCGACCCGCACGACCGACCCCGCGTCCAACGTGCGCGTGTGGTGCACGATGACCCCCGACGAGCTCGTCGGATGGCTTCCCCTGAGCGCAAGCACGTGCACCAGTGCCGGAGCCTCACTCGTCAGCCCGTGCACATGCGCCGCCGAGTGGTGCGAGATCGCCGTGATGCCGCGCGAGCGCACGGCATGCGCAAGTGCGGAGGCGCGGTCGGGAGCGCAGGTGTCGGGTAATGACAGCAAGTTCGACATGACCCGATGAGGGCGACGAACGAGTCGTCGCGGAAGCCGGCGATGCGGACAGAATGGCGCGATGCTCGAAGT
>JACDGA010000513.1 GCA_013815505.1 Acidimicrobiia bacterium | reverse complement strand
TTGGGCTGGACGGCCGCCTTCGAAGAGCCCGGTGACGTGGTGATGATCCGCACCGGCGACAAGCTCGTGCTCTCGCTGTGGGACCGCGGACACTTCGAGGCAGAGGTCGGCACCGTCGTCACGGGTGACGGCGTGCCGCCGATCACGATCGCGCACAACGTGTCCACGACGGCCGAGGTCGACGCGGTCCTCGAAACTGCGCGCCGCGCCGGCGCCGATCCCGTGCACGACGCCGTCGAGCGTGAGTGGGGCGGCTACACCGGCTACTTCGCCGACCCCGATGGCTACCGTTGGGAGATCGCCTACAACCCAGGACCGATCGGGCAGGTGGTGTTGCCATGAGCGACGAGCACGATCCGAAGCGGCAGCTCTCGTTCGCCGACATCGAGGCCGAGGGCCTCGCCGACTGGCGGCTCCTGTACAACACGCTCCACGCCCGGTTCAAGACCGGCGACTTCGCCAACGGCCTCGAACTCGTCAACCGCATCGGCGCCGTCGCCGAGGCGGCGAACCACCACCCGGACGTCGATCTCACCTATCCCCACGTCGACGTCCGGCTCTCGAGTCACGACGTCGGGGGTGTCACGAGCCGCGACATCGACCTCGCCCGAACGATCAGTGGCTTCGCCTTCGAGCTCGGCGCCGAGCCGGCGCCGGCGGAGACGACGGCGATGGAGCTCGCTCTCGACACGCCGGCGCACGACGAGATCAAGGCGTTCTGGGCTGCCGTCCTCGGCTATGACACGACCGGTCTCCCCGACGAGGTGAAGGATCCGGCAGGGAAGCGACCAGCGCTGTGGTTCCAGGAGGCCGAGGGAGCAACGGGCGACGCACAGCAGCGCTTCCACCTCGACGTCATGGTGCCCCGCGACGTCGCGGAGGAGCGCGTCGCAGCGGCCATCGCCGCCGGCGGCACGCTCGTCAGCGACGAGTCGGCACCGTCGTTCTGGGTGCTCGCCGACGCCCACGGCAACCGTACTTGCATCTGCACGAGCGTCGACCGCTGAGGCCCACGGACGTCTGAGTCACGAACAACGTCGAGACTCGGTGTTTGCGGTGACTCAGAGGCACACTCGATCGTCTGAGTCACGAACAACGTCGAGACTTGGTGTATGTGGTGACTCAGAACCGGCCGGTGGCGTCGGCGCTCAGCGGGGGTCGCGGCCGATGAAGGCGAGGAGGCGTGTCTGCACGTCGGCGTCGGCGGGGACGTCGACCTTGGGGCCGTACTGGCCGCTGGCACGAAGCGCCTCGTCGATGGGTTCCATCCCGGCGAGCATCGCAGCGCACCGCTCGGAGTCGAGCGTCTCGTCCTGGCCCGTCGCCCTCGCCAGGTCCCACGTGTGCATGAACACGTCCCCGGTGTAGAACTGGTCGATCGCGACGTCGAGTGGGAGGTCGCCCGTGTGCGGGTTCGACAGCGTGCGGCCGGCCGTCGCAGGGTCATCGAGCAACGCCTGCACGGCGCCGGCGTGGATCCGCCAGGCGCCGACAGGGTCGTCGTCGACCGACGGTCCCTCGGGCAGCTCGACAGCGGCGGAGCTGGCGAGGAACGATCGTGACCACTCGACGAGGTGCCGCACCACGTCGCGGGCGGCCCAGCCCTCCACCGGCGCAGGGTTGTCCCATGCGCCGGCGGAGGTGCCCTCGACGACCTCGGTGAAGCCGCCGGCGACGAGACGGTGCTCGTCGGGCGGTGGCAGGCGTACCGAGTCAGCCATCAATCTCACCGAGCAGTGCGTCGAGCTTGGCGTAGCCCTCCTCGACGCCCGTCTCCATCCCGCTGGCGAGCCACTGGTCGCGGCCCTCCATGCTGTCGACGAGCGACTGGGCGTGGAGGCGGGTCACGCCGTTGCCGAGATCCTCGAACGTCAGGGTCTCGAGCGCAACGCCGTCGGGCTCGCCGGCGAACGTGAACGTCTGCACGATGCGGTCGGGACGGATCTCGTGGAACGCGCCGTAGAAGCCGTACTCCTCGCCGTCGCGGCCGGCGACGTAGCGCCAGCTGCCGCCCGTGCGGGCGTCCCAGTGCTCGATGCGGGTGTCCATGCCGTCGGGGCCGACCCATCGGGCGAACAGCTCGG
>JACDGA010000121.1 GCA_013815505.1 Acidimicrobiia bacterium | reverse complement strand
CCGCTGGGTAGGGCGTGCCGTCGACCACGTGGTGATACGGCGAGTAGGCGCGAAGCCAAGCAAACTCCTCGGCGACATCGGGGTCGCCGTACTCACTCGTCCACAGCTCGGCGATCAGAAAGCGCGCGAAGCGCACCATGTCGAGCAGGGGCACGCCGCACCACACCGCACGGCACAAGTCGGGTCGCTGCGTCAGCGCAGCGCCGACGAGCAGGCCACCGTTGGAACGGCCGACGACGGCCAACCGGTCGCGGCTCGTCATGTCGTGCGCGACGAGCCAGTCCGCCGCAGCGGCGAAGTCGTCGAACACCCGCTGCTTGTGCTGGCGGTTGCCGGCACGGTGCCAGGACTCTCCGTGCTCGATGCCGCCGCGCAGCTGGGCGACGGCGTAGAGGCCGCCAGCCGCGCACCATGCCGCGATCTGTGGCGACCATGCGGGACTCTGGGAGATGGCGAAGCCGCCGTACCCGTTGAGGATCGTCGCCGTCGCGTGGAGGGGGCTGACGTCAGCGCGATGGACGAGGAACATGCCGATCTCGGTGCCGTCGAGCGACGGGTAGCTGACGGCGTCGACGACCAAGCCCGCGAGGTCGGCATCGGATGTGTCGTCGACCGACCAGGCGCGCTGCACTGTGCCACCACCCCCAGCGTGGTCGCCTCCAGTTCGTGAACGCCACACCTCCGGGGGTGACTCGAAGCGATCGACGAGGACGAGTGCCGCACCCGTGTCGCGATCACCGCTGAGGCCGACGACGCTCACGAACCCGTCGTCACCCACCGTGCCGAGCAACTCGCCCGCGACGTCACGGCGTTCGACGACGTCGGCGCCGCCGGCCGAGGCGACCACCCACATCTCGTCGCCGACGATCCTCGGCACCGACACGACGGCGTCGCGCTCGGCGACGACCGTCTCCCACTCCTGCGGCGTGTCGTCGCCGGCGGGCAGCGGCACCTTCACGATTCGACCCGTCGACGCGCCGAGCGTCGTCATGCCGAGCAGCGACCGGCCGTCGTGGCCGACGACGAAGCGGGATTCCGACTCGACCCCCTCGATGACGGTCGACCACGTGCCGGACGTGCGATCGAGAACGTGGACGTCGGTGCGCGACCATCCGACCCCCACGTGCACGATCAACCAGCGTCCGTCTGGCGACAGCACGACGTCGGGCCACGCCGCCCGCATCGGCAGCTCGGTCCAGACCTCGGGATCGGCATCAGGCGGGTCGCCGAGCCGATGGTGGCGCACGATCCTGCCGTACTCGTCACCGGATGGGTAGCGGGTGTAGAAGAAGCCGCCGCTGTCGGGTTCCCAAGCCACGCTGCACGCCCTCGTGTCGGGGATCTCGTCGGCGTGCACGCTGCCATCAGCGGTCGCGACGACACGCAGCACGCTGCGCTCCGTGCCACCGACGCTCGTGCCGAACGCCACGAGGCTCCCGTCGGGTGAGACCTCGAACCAGTCGATCGCCGCCGTCGCGTCGGCGCCGCTGGTCACGTCGACGAGCACTCGCGGCGCGTGGCCGCCACCGAGCGACCGCACGACGAGCACCGACTGGTCGGCACCCTCCGCTCGCTCCAACGAAATGATCGTGTCGGCCTGCAGCGACACCGCCGACACGAGCGGACGTCGCAGCTGCTCGAGCACGCGCGTTCGCCAGCGAGGTCCGTCGGCGAGTCCGGCGAGGACCGCCGCCGAGTGTGCGTTCTGGGCGTCGACCCACGCCGCCACGTCAGGTGCGTCACTGTCCTCGAGCCACCGGTAGGGGTCGGCGACGGCGACCCCGTGGATCTCTTCGATGACGTCGCCGCGACCCGTTGGCGGCGGCCGGGACATCAGTGGTGGATCAGCCCCGGCCCAGGTTGGGGCGCTTGCCGTGGTTCGCCTTGCTCCGGCGCGTCTGCGCCTTGCGCCTCTTCTTCCGCTTCGACATGAGGGATGAGCCTACGGAGCAGATGCAGAACCGCCACGCGTCCACGCGATCAGGTCGGCGATCGGGAGCGTGTTGATCACTCGCTCGATCGGCACACCCATCTCGGCGGCACGATCGCACCCGATCGGCTGCCACTCGAGCTGGCCGGTGGCGTGGGCATCGGTGTCGATGGAGAACCAGCACGCGTGGGCGATCGCCTCTGCGAGCAGGGCTCGCGGCGGATCGAGCCGCTCGGGGCGGCAGTTGATCTCGACCGCCGTGTTGAACTGCGCGCAGGCGGCGAACACGTAGTCGGCGTCGAACGTCGATGGCGGCCGGTGACCGACCTTGCGGCCCGTGCAGTGACCGAGGATGTCGACGTGCGGCGAGGCGACGGCGAGCACCATCCGCTCGGTCATCTGCTGACGCTCCATCCGCAGCTTCGAGTGGACGCTGGCGACGACGACGTCGAGGCGTTCGAGCAAGTCGTCGTCGAGATCCAGCGCACCGTCCTCGAGGATGTCGACCTCCATGCCGTGGAGGATGCGGAACTCGTCACCGTCGTGCTCGAACCCGGCGTTGAGCTCGGCGACGGCATCCATCTGCGCCAACAGGCGATCACGGTTCAGGCCGTGAGCGATGGTGAGGCGGGCGGAGTGATCGGTGAGCACCATGTACTCGTGGCCGAGCGACATCGCCGTCGCAGCCATCGCCTCGATCTCGGCGCCGCCGTCGCTCCACGTGGAGTGGAGGTGGCAGTCGCCGCGGAGTGCCGAACGGTAGGCGGCTCCTGCCTCGCTGATCGGCACCTGCGAGGACTCCTCGAGCTCGACGAGGTACGACGGGACGTCGCCGGCGAGTGCCTCGGTGATGACTCGCGCCGTGGCCTCGCCGATTCCGTCGAGATCGGTGAGCGTCCCCCCACGTGCCCGCTCGGCCAGCTCCTCAGCCGGGATCTCGGCGATCACGTCGCGGGCTCGCCCAAAAGCCTTCGTCTTGAACCCCCCGACGTGCGCACGGTCGAGGCAGTGCACCACCCGGTCGAGTGCGGCGGTCGGCGTCATCGTCACGCAAGGGTACCGAACGGCATCGGGCGTTAGCGTGCCGCCCATGGCCGCCGCGACGACTGACGTCGTCAACCTCATCCTCGACGATCATCGGCGTTTCGAAGCGCTCTTCGCAGAGCTGCGCGACACCACGTCCGATCGTGCCGCCGTGCGCGCCGAGCTCGCCGATCTCCTCGTCGCCCACGCAGAAGCCGAGGAGGAGGCCGTCTACCCGCAACTCGAGGCGAAGAACGCCAGCACGAAGCACGACGTCGCCCACGGCGAGCGCGAGCACAGTCAGGGCAATGCCGCGCTGCTGGTGCTGCTCGAGGTCGAGGACTCGTCGAGCGACGAGTTCGAGGACGCGCTCGAAGCCCTGTTCGAGGCGATCACCCATCACGTCAACGAGGAGGAGCTCACGCTCCTCAACGACGCCCGCACGTCGCTTCGGGCACGCGACCGCGCCACGATCGGCGGTGCCTTCGCCGCCGCAAGGAAGCGCCGGCTGAAGGGCCACCCCGGTGCCGTCGAACACGTCCGCGAGATCCAGAACCGTGCCGGTCTCGGCAAGCTGGACACCGCGTCGCTGCGCTTCCTCGCCGCTGCTCGAGACATCGAAGGGCGATCGACGATGACGAAGCAGCAGCTGCTGCAGACGCTCGCCGGCTGAGGCGATGGAACGATTCGGGCTCGTCGGCCTGCCGAACGCCGGGAAGTCGTCGCTCTACAACGCGCTGACGGGCGGCGGGGCGCTGGCCGCGCCCTACGCCTTCGCCACGCGCGATCCCAACATCGGCGTCGCCCGCGTGCCCGACGAGCGGCTCGACCGCCTCGCAGAGATGTCCGCCAGTCGCAACATCGTCCACACGGCCGTCCAGGTGGTCGACATCGGCGGACTCGTGGAGGGGGCGAGCAAGGGTGAGGGACTCGGCAACCGCTTCCTCGCCAACATCCGTGAGGTCGACGCCGTGATGTTTGTGCTGCGGGCGTTCGGCGACAGCGACGTGCCGGGTCCCACCGATCCGCTCGACCACCTCCGCGTCCTCGAGCTGGAGCTGGCGCTCGCCGACCTCGAGACAGTGGAGGCGCGGGTCACGAGGGCACAGAAGGCGGCGCGACTCGATCGCAGCGTCGTCGCCGAGGCAGAGGCGCTGACCGTGGCGCACGCCGCCCTGTCGGAGGGAACGCCGCTCTACCGAGCCGCCCTCGACGGCGAGACGCAGCTGGCGCTCGCACCGCATTACCTGCTCACGAACCGGCGGGTGCTCGCCGTCGTCAACGTCGGCGAGGGCGACCTCGACCGCATCCCCGAGTTCGAAGCACTCGTCGCCGCCGAGCTCAACGACGCCGGCGACGAGGTCGAGGTCATCGGGATGTGCGTCCAGCTCGAGGCTGAGGCGGCGACGATCGAGGACCCTGCCGAGCGCGCCGAGATGCTCGAAGGGCTCGGCCTCGGCGAAGGCGCGCTGTTCCGCACCGTGCGCAGCGCATATCACCTGCTCGGTCTGCGCACGTTCCTCACCACGGGCGAAAAGGAATCGCGGGCGTGGACGTTCGTCGCCGGTTCGACGGCGCCCGTGTGCGCCGGGCGGATCCACACGGACTTCCAGCGCGGCTTCATCAAGGCGGAGGTCATCGACTGGCAGGAGCTCCTGCGCCTCGGTTCGTGGTCGAAGGCGCGCGATGTCGGCAAGCTGCGTGTCGAGGGCAAGGACTACATCGTCGCCGACGGGGACGTGATGGAGTTCCGCTTCAACGTGTAGAGCTGGTCACGAACCGCCGGGCTGAAGGTCGAGCGGATCGACGCCACACGTCTCGAACACGTCCATCAGCTGGGTCATGTCCGGCTGCTCGCCGCCGCTCTCCATGCCGAGATCGATCGCCTCGTCGATGACGCAGTCGGCCTGGTCCTCCGTGAGGCCGGCCTGGATCAGCTGGTCCCGAGCCTCGGCAAGCGGGTCGTCGCCGTCCGTGGTGAGGTCGGTCGTGACATCGGGGAGCGTGACATCGGGGATCGTGACGTCGGTGTCGACGGACACGGTCACGTCCGTTTCGTCGGTGCCGGTGTCGTCGGTGCCGGTGTCATCGGTGCCGGTGTCATCGGTGCCGGTGTCATCGGTGCCCGTGTCGTCCGTTCCGGTGTCGTCGGTCTGCTCGGTGCCGTCGGTCGCTGCCTCGTCGTCGTCACCGCTCAGCAGCAGGAAAGCGCCGATGCCGCCGCCGACGATCACGACTGCAGCGATGATCCATGCCCACGCCGGCATGCCGCCACTGCTCGGCTGCTGGGGGCCCTGCCCGCCGCCGTAGTAACCGCCCGGTCCACCGGGACCCTGTGGCGGAGGACCGCCGGGACCGGGCTGCGGTCCAGGCAACTGCCCGCCTCCCGCCGCCGGGTACTGCTGCGTCGGGGGGAACTGCGGACCGCCCTGTGGGCCGAACCCGCCTGGCGGCGGAGGGGGGACGTTGCTCATGGCGATCCTTTAGCTGAGTTGGCGTTGCCGGGCCGAATCGTACCGGACGCCTTGTCGCTGCTGAGTGCATCACGAGCGCTCGCCCCTCGCCGCAACTGTCCGTCTCGCGCTGGCGCCGTCATCGGCCAACATGGCGTCGATGCCCCTCGTTGGCGCGCTCAAGCGGATCTCGGTCGCCGGCAGCGGCAACACCGACGTCGTGCGGTTCGCCTGGGCGCACGGCCTCGCAGCAGCCGGCGACGCGATGGTCACGGTCTCGCTCGCCGGATCGCTGCTCTTCGCCGTCAGCCCCGACGCCTCGCGCCGCCAGGTGCTGATCTACCTCGCCCTCGCGCTCGTCCCGTTCATCGTCATCGCCCCGCTCGTCGGCCCGGCCATCGATCGCTTCTCGACGAGCCACCGGCTGCTGGCGACCGCGTGCTTCGCCATGCGAGCCGCAACTGCCGCCGCGCTCG
>JACDGA010000120.1 GCA_013815505.1 Acidimicrobiia bacterium | reverse complement strand
AGGAACATCTTCATCTGCTCGGGCGTCGTGTTCTGCGCCTCGTCGAGGATGATGAACGAGTTGTTGAGCGTTCGGCCACGCATGAACGCCAGCGGTGCGACCTCGACCGTCTGACGTTCGAGCAGCCGCTGCGCCGCCTCGGGGTCGAGCATGTCGTACAGGGCGTCGTAGAGCGGGCGCAGGTAGGGGTCGATCTTCGCCATCAGGTCGCCGGGGAGGAAGCCGAGCCGCTCGCCCGCCTCGACGGCCGGGCGGGTGAGGATGATCCGCTGCACGGACTTGGCCTGCAGCGCCCGCACCGCCATCGCCACGGCGAGCCATGACTTGCCGGTGCCGGCGGGACCGATGGCGAACGTGATGACGTTGCGCTCGATGGCGTCGACGTAGCGCTTCTGCCCCGCCGTCTTCGGACGGACGGGCCGACCCTTCGAGCTGCGCAGCAGATCGTGGCTGAGCACCTCGCTCGGGTGTTCGTCGGCGGCGTTCATGCTGATGACGCGCGAGAGATCAGTGTCGGAGAGATGATGGCCGCGCTCGAGCAGCTCGATGAGCTCGTGGAACAATCGGCTCGCCTCATCGCGTCGTGCGCCGCGCAGCGACACCTCGTTGCCACGCACGCTGATCGTCGTCTCGGGGAACGCCGCCTCGATCTGGCGGAGGTGCTCGTCGCGGGGACCGACGAGTGCGGCCATGAGCTCCGGCCCGGGGATGACCACCGTTGCGGTGGCGTCAGTGGTGGTCATTCGTGAGGCGGCGCAAGGAGCGTGACGTCCGGCATGTTGCGACAACGGTAGCGCTGCACGACACCGCAGCGGTCTCGGTTGCGCGATCGAGTACCGCCGCCTCGACACGTGACGTAGTGCCGATCTCAACGACAGGCCGACGACGTGGCACGGACGCGCTGCGTACCATCGCATCATGTCGATGGCTCACGGCGTCGCCCCCGCTGCGCCGCGCCGCAGCTGGGCGTTCGACGTCGCGATCGCCTCAGCCTTGACGTTCGTCATCGTGATGGCAACGCTGAACATCGACGCAGAGCGGGCGGAGCGCCCGTCGGACTGGTTCGCCGTGATGCTCGCGATCGTGGCCGCCTCGTCGACGGTGCTGCGACGCCGGCTGCCCATCGTCACGCTCGTCGCCGTCGGCGGTGCGCTGGCCGTGTACGCCGCGATGGACTACCCGGGCGGGCCGATCTTCGCCCTCGGACCGATCGCCCTGTTCTCGTTCATGATCGGAGTCAGCCGTCGCGAGGCGTGGATCGCCGCCGGCGCGATCGGCGTCGCGATGGTCGTCGCACGGGTGCTCGCCGGCAACGGGCTCGACGCCATCACGCTGCTGTGGGTCGGCTGGGTCGTCGCTGCGACGCTCGGCAGCGAGGTCGCACGCTCGCGGATCGAACAGCGCAGGATCGCCGAGACCCGCCGGCACGAGCAGGAGGCGCACGAGGCCGCGCAGTCACGTCGCCAGCTCGTCGAGGAGCGTCTCCGCATCGCCCGCGACCTGCACGACAGCGTCGCCCACTCGATGGCGACGATCAACGTCCAGGCCGGCGTCGCTGCGCACGTGATCGACCGGCGCCCGCTGGACGCCCGTGACGCGCTCGAGGTCATCCGGGCGACGAGCGGCACGGTGCTCGACGAACTGGCGGCGATGGTGACGTTGCTGCGCGCCGACGCCACGGCGAGCGATGGCGACGCCAGTGCCCCTCGCCAGCCCGCGCCCGACCTGACACGCCTCGAGACGCTCGTCACCAGCTCGCGGCTCGCCGGGCTCGACGTCGACGTCGTCGTCGGCGACGTGCAGCTGGAGCACGTCGCGCCGACCATCAGTACGTCCGCCTACCGGATCATCCAGGAGGCGCTGACGAACGTCGTCCGCCACGCCGGCGCGTCAGCGGCGACGGTCGCCGTGCTGCGCCCACCGGGGGGTGGGCTCGCCGTCGAGGTGGCCGACGACGGCGCCGCTGCGCCCGCAGGTCCGCCCGAGGCCGGTAGCGGGTCCGGGATGGGCCTCGTGGGGATCCGTGAGCGGGCTGAAGCGACCGGTGGCCACGCCGAGGCAGGCCCCCGTCCCGGCGGCGGGTTCCTCGTGAGAGCGCAGTGGCCGTGACGATCCGCGTCGTGCTCGCCGACGATCAGGCGCTCGTGCGCGCCGGATTCAGGCTGCTGCTCGACTCCACCGACGACATCGTCGTCGTCGGCGAGGCGGGCGACGGCGACGCGGCCGTGGCGCTCGTCGCCGAGACGAGGCCCGATGTCGTGCTGATGGACATCCGCATGCCCGGCACCGACGGACTCGAGGCGACACGCCGCATCACGGACGATCCCGCATCCGTCGACGTCAAGGTGCTGATCCTCACGACCTTCGAGCTCGACGAGTACGTCTTCGAGGCGCTGCGATCGGGAGCGAGCGGCTTCCTCGTCAAGCACACCGAGCCCGAGGAGCTGCTGCGCGCCGTCCGCGTCGTCGCCGGTGGTGAGGCGCTGCTGTCACCGAGCGTCACGCGGCGCCTGATCCATGCCTTCACGTCGCGCCCGAGCCACGGTGACGCCTCGTCCGCGGCGCTGGCGTTGCTCACCGAGCGCGAGCGTGACGTTGTCGCGCTCGTCGCCCACGGGATGTCGAACGACGACATCGCCGAGCAGTGGTTCGTCAGCCCGGCAACGGTGCGCACCCACGTCAGCCGGGCGATGACGAAGCTCGACGCCCGCGACCGGGCGCAGCTCGTCGTCATCGCCTATCAGAACGGACTCGTGCAGAACGCGTAGGAGGCGAGCCGACAGGCGAGCCGACCAATCATTACAGTGCGTTGCTTCGGCTGCGTAGCAGCCGAACTGAAATCGTGTCGCAGCTCAGAGTCGACCTATCCGCTCGAGTCGTTGAGGCGCGATCTCCACACCAGGGGGACGACGCGACACCGTCGTGCTGTCACGGTGGGATCCATGACCACCACGACCTCCAGCGAGCCGGCAATCCGACTCGTTGGGCTCACGAAGCGCTACCGCACCCACGTCGCCGTCGACGACCTGTCGATGGAGGTGCCGAGCGGCTCGGTCACCGGGTTCATCGGCCCGAACGGCGCCGGCAAGACGACGACCATGGCGATGATGCTCGGCCTCGTGAAGCCGACGACGGGCACGGGACGCGTGCTCGGCGTGCCACTCGACGAGCCCGCTCGCTTCCTGCCCCGCGTCGGTGCGCTGATCGAAGGCCCCGCGCTCTATCCGGCGCTGACGGGTCGGGAGAACCTACGCCTGCTCGCCGAGCTCGGGCGTCGCGACCGCGATGGCATCGATGCCGTGTTGCAGCGCGTCGGGTTGGCCGATCGCGGTGACGACCGCTTCAAGGATTACTCGCTCGGGATGAAGCAGCGACTCGGCGTCGCCGCCGCGCTGCTGGCCGACCCGGAGCTGCTGGTGCTCGACGAGCCGACGAACGGGCTCGACCCTGCCGGCATGCACGAGGTGCGCAGGCTCATCGCCGACATCGCCGCCGAGGGGCGGACCGTCTTCGTGTCGTCACACCTCCTGTCGGAGATCGAACAGATCTGCACGTGGCTCGTGATGATCAACCGCGGCCGGGAGATCTACTCGGGGCCTGCGGACGAGTTCATCGCCGACGCCGGTACGACGATCTCCATCGTGCCCGAGCGCGACGACGACACCGCGCGGCTCGAAGTGCTCCTGCGTGAGGCCGGGTACGCCGCCGAGCGTACGCACGGCCGCCTCACCGTCACCTTCGACGACGGGCCGTCGCGAGCGCTGACCGCCGACATCAACCGGCGTGCGCACGACGCCGGCGTCGTCATCGCCGAGCTCGCCCCGCAGCGCACGAACCTCGAACACCACTACCTCCAGCTCATCGAAGGAGTCGCATCATGATCCGTGTCATCCGCGCAGAGATGGTCAAGCTCACGCGCCGCCGCTTCATGGCGTACACCGCCCTCGGCGCCGTTGCGTTCGGTGCTGGCAGTGCCGCGATCAGCGTGCTCACCGCCGAGTCGGGCGCTGCGCGGCGAGGCTCCGAGCTGCTCTCGATCGAGGCGCTGAGCACCGCGGGCGGCGGAACGGCGGCAGCGCTCGGTGCCGTCGCCTTCGGCGCCGTGTTCATGTTCGCAGCATTCATCGCAGGGGTCGCCGGCGAGTTCACGCGGGGGACGTTCCGCACCCTGCTGCTGGCACAGCCGAGCCGGATGAAACTGCTCGCCGGCAAGCTCGTCGCCCTCATCGGCCTCTGCGCCGCTGCGCTGGCTGTTGCAGAGCTGAGCGGCTGGGGTGTCGCCCGGCTGCTCGCGCCGGGCCAGGGCATCGATGTCTCGCAGTGGGGTTCACTCGACGCGCTCGGCGCTGCTGGAGAGGACTACGGCCGGCTGATGATCTGGCTCGTCGGATGGGCGATCCTCGGCACTGCGGTCGGTGCCATCGCTCGCTCCGTGCCCGTCGGGGTGCTTGCCGGTCTCGTGTGGGCGGGTCCCGTGGAGAACGTGATCGCCGATGGCTGGGAACCCGCCCAGCGGTGGTTCCCCGGTCTGCTGCTGCGCTCGCTGCTGTCGCCCGAAACGGCGGTCGTCAGCACGACCCGGGCGTTGGCGACACTCGGCTGCTACTGCGCCGTCGCCGCCGGCATCGCCGCCGGCGTCGTGCAACGTCGCGACGTCGCCGGCGCCTGACGCGGTTCAGGAACGAACGTCAGGTCGACGGCGTCGCCGGCGCGAGGCGCAGAAGCTTGCGCAGCGGGGCAGGGATGCGGTCGCGGAACGAGGTCGGCTTGACCGGGAGGGCGTCGCCGTGGCGGAAGTGCAGGTACAGCGCCTTGGCGGTGCCGACGAGCGGTGTCGCCGCCAGGGCACCGGGCACGCCGGCGGCTGCACCTCCGATGATCGCCGCCAGCATCGTGGTTGGTGGCGAGATGTCGATCGCATCGCCGACGATCGCGGGCCCGAGCAGGTAGTTCTCCACCTCCATGTAGGCAAACAGCAGCACGAGCGCAAGCAGCGCGGTCGGCACGCCCTCCGACAGCGCCAGCACCGTCACGAACGAGATGCCGAGGAAACCTCCCACCTGGGGGATGAGGCTGGAGACGGCGTACCAGACGGCGGCGATGGGCGCGAGCGGTATGCCGAGGACGAGACAGACGGTGAGCACCCAGGTGCCGGCGATCGTGGCCACGAGCAGCGATCCGGCGAAGTACGTACCGACGACCCGTGAGAACACGCGGCCGACGGCGTCTGCCTCGTCGCGCTGCGCCTCGGGAACGAGCGACCGCAGCCGCCGCACGAGCAGCGGTCCGTCGAGCGTGACGACGAGCGCGACGACGAGGACGCCGAGACCGTTGAGCAGCCCCGACACGGCACCGCGCACGCTCTCGGCGACCTCGTCCGGATCGAGCCTCGTCGGCAGGTCGTCGATCCATCGCTCGGCCTTGTCGGCGACGTCCCACGACGCCAGCCGGTCGCCGATGAGCGGCAGGTCTTCCAGCTGGGCAACGGTCTCGGGGAGCTGATCACCGAGCTCGCGCACCTGGCGCGCCGCTGCCGGCCCGACGAGCAGGACGAGCACGGTGAACAGGGCGACGATCAACCCGAACACCACCACCGTCGCCGCCGCCCGCCCGGTTCCCAGCCGGCGCTGCACGGCATGCACGAGCGGTTCGACGGCGAACGCCAGGAGCACGCCGACGACGAGCACCGTGGTCGACCGTCGCGTCGACGAGAACAACGCCGACGCGGCGAGCAGGGCGAGCACGCCGGCGACGCCGATCAGCACCGAGCGGGCGTCGAGCTGAACCGATGTGATGGGGCCGGCGTCGGAATCCCCTGGCGATCCTGCCACCGTCGGTACGGTACGAGGTCATGGCTCGCACTGGGGGGACCATCGACGTCGACG
>JACDGA010000119.1 GCA_013815505.1 Acidimicrobiia bacterium | reverse complement strand
AGGTAGGCGATGCGCAGCGGCCGGTCGCCGGTGGGCGAGGCGGGCGTGGCGATCGGACGGGACATGGCCGTTGCAGGATATCGGTCGGTCATCGCGGAGTTACCGCCGGGTAGCCAGCGGTCACGGGTCGGGGCGTGCCCCGATTACGCCAGGATGGGGAGCGTGCGAGCAGTGGTGCAGCGGGTGACATCGGCGTCGGTCGAGGTCGCCGGTGACGTCGTCGGCGCGATCGGTCGCGGCATGGTCGTGCTCGTCGGTGTCACGCACGACGACGTCGCGTCGAAGGCGACGAAGCTGGCGACCAAGCTCTGGAACCTGCGCATCTTTGACGACGACGACGGCGTCATGAACCGCTCGCTCGCCGACCTCTCCGACTTGTGCCGGGCGAACCCCGCCGATGCCGCCGGCGTGCTCGTCGTCAGCCAGTTCACGCTGTACGGGGACACGTCGAAGGGACGCCGGCCGAGCTGGATCGCCGCTGCCCGCCCGGACGTGGCCGAACCGCTCGTCGACGCCGTGGTGGCGCAACTCCGTGCCCTCGGTGCGGAGGTCGAAACGGGACGGTTCCGCACCGAGATGGCGGTGACGCTCGTCAACGACGGCCCCGTCACGGTCATCGTCGACGTCTGACCGGCTGCGCGAACGTTATGACGTCGTCGACGGTTCGGTGACCTGAGCGCGCCGGCGGGCGGCCACGTGCAACGCCACGAGGCAGAGCGCAACGACGGCGATCCAGGGCCGCTCGCCGAGACGGACGTACCAGGTGCGTCCGTCTCGCAGCTCGATCTCGGCTCGCAGCACCGTGCGCTCGCTGACGCCGCTGCGCATCAGCACGTCGCCGTCGGCGTCGATGACGGCGGTGAAACCCGTCGGTGCCGCCTGCAGCACCCAACGCCCCGTCTCGATCGCCCGCAGTCGGCTCGACGCCACCTGCTGCGTCTGCACGATGGTGCCCGTGTAGCTGGAACCGTTCGTCGGGTTGAGGATCAGCTCGCCACCCTCCTTCACACCCTCACGGGCGCGACCGGCGAAGAACACCTCCCACGAGATCACGACCGCGGCGCGATGGTCGTCGGGGAGATCGAGCACGGCGGGGGTGGTGCCCGCGATCGCGTCGCTCGCCACCTGGTCCACGGGCGCGCCGAGCGACTCGAGCAGTCCTCGCATCGGCACGTACTCGCCAAACGGGACGCGCCGCACCTTGTCGTAGCGGCTCGTGACGTCCCCCTCGGGTGATACGACGACTTGGGCGTTCGTGATGCGGCCGGGTTGACCCGCCACGTCCTCTGTGACCCCGACGGCGAACGGCACACCGAGACGCTGCGCCTGCGCGGCCACCTCGGTGAGTTGCCAGCTGGCAGCGAAGTCCTCCGTGTCGATCACGTTCTCCGGCCACAGCACGAGGTCGAGCGACTCGTCCGGCGCGATGGTCTTCGTCGCGTCGACGTGTGCCTGCGTGACGAGCGCGGAGGACGTGTCCGCCGCACGCGTGCCCTGCTCGCCCCCGCCCTGCACGGCGGCGACGTCGAGTCGCTCGCCCGTGTCGCTGCCGCGTGGCCCGACGTACCCGGCGGCGACGAGCAGCACGCAGACGCCGGCGGCGATGGCTGTCGCGACGTGAGCGACATCCAGGCTGCGGCCTGTGCGGGCGACGGTGACGGCGGTGGCGAGCAGCGATCCGAGCTGCAGCGTCAACCACGTCAGGGCGATGACACCGCCCACGCGCGCGACGGGAGCGAGCGGACCGGCGACCTGGGCGATGCCGAGCGATGCGAGCGGGATGCCACCGAACGGGAACGAGAACCGGATCGCCTCGACGAGTGTGTGCGCAAGCGGGAATCCGGCGAACCGCCAGCGCCCCGTCGGCGCAAGACCGGCCGCAGCGCCGTGAAGGGCGCCGAAGAAGACGCCTGCGAACAGGTAGCCAGGGATCGTGAGCTGCCACATCCACGCCATGCCGACGTACGTCCATGCGGCACCGAACACGAAGCCTCTGCGGAAGCGCTGGTGCCCGTCCTGGGCGGCTACGTACAGCGCGCACCCGACGATCGACAGCGGCCACCATCCCCACGGCGGGAGCGAGAACGCGACCGCAAGTCCGGCGACGAGCGCGACGCCGAGTGGCGCCCTCACGGCGCCGAGCCCCTGACGTGGGCGAGGGCTGCGGCCGCAGCTCGCTCGCCACTGGCGATGCACGCCGGCACGCCGATGCCGCGATAGCTCGCACCGGCGAGCGTGAGCCCTCGTGGGCGGGCACGCTCGATGCGCGACAGCCAGTGCTCGTGGCCTGGGCGGTACTGGGGGAACGAGGCGGGCCAGCGCGAGATGCGAACCTCACGCGGCGCGAGGTCGGCTCCGAGATGGCGCGACACCTCGGTGACGGCTGTCGACACGAGCTCGTCGTCGGTGAACCGCGTCAGCGGGACGCCGTCGCGCCCGAGTGAGATCCGCAGCAGCTCTGTCTCGCCATCGGCAAGGTGCTCCCACTTCTGCGTCGCGAACGAGACCGCGGTGACGCCGTCCTGGACGGACTTCGGCACGAGGTACCCGCTGCGGCCACGCAGCCGGCTGGGCCACGTCGCGGCGTCGACTGCGACGGTCACGATGACCACGTCGGCGCTGTCGATCTGACCGAGCTCCCGGCCGAGCTCGGGCACCGCGGGGTGCAGCATCGGCGCTGCGGCGCGGGCGGGACAGGCGAGCACGACGGCATCGGTGCGCTCGCCGTCGACCCGCCAGCCGGTGCCGTCCGGTGCGACTTCGCTGACGGCGTGTCCGGTGGTGATGCGCGCTCCGAGCGCGGTCGCATTCGCCGCCGTGGCATCGGCGAGGGCGCCCATGCCGTCGACGGGGCTGAAGAACACGGGCCCGGTCGTGGCGGCGCCGGCGGCGCGATGTGCGGCCGAGAACATGCTGCGCGATCGAGACAGCGCTGCCAGCTGCGGCACCATTGCAAGGCTGAGACGGTTCGTGTCGGTGGCGTAGATGCTGCCGACGAGCGCGTCGACGAGACGGTCGTGCACTTCGAACCCGAATCGATGCCGAACGAGGCGACCGAGCGAGTCGTGCGGGTCGTGTCGCCGGCGCAGCGGCTCGGTGAGCGCACGGGCTTTGCCTCTCGGCGTCAGCAAGGGTGTGCGCAGCAGCGAGCGCAGGTCACCAGGGATGCCGAGCACCGTGCCGCGAGGGAGATCGTGCAGCTCGTCGACCCACACGAACGCGCTCGACGAGCTCGGCGCGACGAGCGCGTCACCGAGCCCGACGGCGCGGGCGAGCGCCGTGGCGTCCGGCACGCGTGCGAGGAACGCGTCGGCAGACTCGTCCACTGCTCGCCGCCCGGCGAATGGCGTCGTGCACAAATGACCGCCGACTCGTCCGCTCGCCTCGTGCACCGTGACGGCCAACCCTGCCCGTGCCACTGCGTGCGCCGCGGCCAACCCGCTGATGCCGGCGCCCACGACGGTGACGTGCCCGGCGCCCGCCGTCACGTCAACCTGCTGCGGCATGGATGCGGGCGGCGAGGGCCGCCATCACCGCAGGGTCGGCATTGACGCTCGCCGTACGAGCGAACCCGAGACCGGCGGCGTCGGCACGACGGCGAGCCTCGATGTCGAGGTCGTAGAGCACCTCGAGATGGTCGGCCACGAACCCGCACGAGCAGACACCGACGCCCTTGGCGTCAGCCGCGGCGAGGGAGTCGATCACCTCCAGGATGTCCGGCCCGAGCCACGGCTCCTCGGTCCGCCCGGCGCTCTGCCATCCCGTCGTCCAGGCTGACGCCGTGGTCAGGTCGGCCGCGTTGGCGACGAGCTGCGCCGTGGCGAGCAGTTCGTCGGGGTACGGGTCGCCGTCCACCTCGACGACCCTGCGGGGGAGCGAGTGCGCCGTGAACACCACAGTGGCGGGTGACGGGAGCGTCGCAACCATCCGCGACACCTCGGCGGCGAGGAAGTCGACGTAGGCCGGCTCGGTGGCCCAGCTCTCGACGCCCACGATCTCCATCCCGTGCGGTTCGGCGGCCGTCCTCGCCCGCCCGAGGTACTGACCGATCGACATCGCCGAGTAGTGCGGTGCGAGGACGAGCGCGATCACCCGACGATGTCCGGCCGCCGCGAGCGCATCGATGGTCGTCTCGATCTTCGGTTCGGCGTGCTTCAAGCCGATCGCCACCTCGTAACGCCCGGGGGCGAGCTCGTCGAGGGCGTGCTGGATCGCGTCGCGCTGGTCGTCGGTGTGACGGGCGAGCGGCGACGTGCCGCCGATCGCCTCGTACCGCGTCGTGAGGTCGGCCAGCTGGTCCGGCGTCGGCGGGCGCCCGCGACGGATGTCCGTGTAGTACGTCTCGATCTCGCTCGGGTGACGCGGCGTGCCATAGGCCATCACGAGCACACCGACCGAGGCCGCGGTGGCTGTCATCGAACGTCCGCCTCGTGCACGAGGTCGGTGACCGCAGCGAGCACGCCAGGATCCGTGCCCGGCAGCACACCGTGGCCAAGGTTGAAGATGTGACCGGGATGGCCGGCGTTGTCGTCGAGCACCGCCTGCGCAGCGCCGAGCGCAACGTCGGCACCGGCGAGGACGAGCGCCGGATCGAGGTTGCCCTGGACCACCGTGTCGTCCCCCAGCCGGGTGCGGGCGTCGGTGATCGACGTTCGCCAGTCGAGGCCCATGACGCGGGGTCCCGTCGCCTTGAACGCCTCCAGCAGGTGGTCGCAGCCGACGCCGAAGTGGATGCCGGGCGAGTCGGGACAGCGACGCTCCATCGCCGCGAACAGCGAACGTGTGTGGGGTGCGACGAAGCGCTCGTACTCCGGTTGCGCCAGCGCCCCTGCCCACGAGTCGAACAGCTGGAATGCGTCGGCACCTGCCTCGATCTGGAGCGCGAGGAATGTGGCAGCCGACTGCGTGAGACGCTCCATCAGCGTGTGCCACGTGCGCTCGTCCGTGTGCATCAGCGCCTTCGTGTGCTCGTAGGTCCTGCTCGGCCGCCCCTCGACGAGGTAGCTGGCGACCGTGAACGGCGCACCGGCGAACCCGAGCAGCGCGACGTCGTCGTCGAGCTCGGCACGGACGAGCTTGACCGTGTCGCTGACGTGGGCGACGTCGTCCGCCGTCAGCGGGCGCAGACGATCGACATCCGACGCCCTTCGCAGCGGCTCCTCGACCACCGGGCCGACCCCCGGGCGGACGTCGATGCCGAAGCCGACAGCGTGAGCAGGCACGACGATGTCGCTGAACAGGACCGCAGCGTCGACGCCGTAGCGGCGAACCGGCTGCAGCGTGATCTCAGCGGCGACCTCCGGGCGGGCGATCGCCTCGAGGATCGAGCCGTCACCGCGCAGCCGGCGGTACTCGGGGAGGTGCCGTCCGGCCTGGCGCATGTACCACACCGGCGTGCGATCGGGACGCTTGCCGGCCGTCGCTGCGAGGAAGTTCGTCGCACCGCTCCTCATGTGTGGCCGACGCTACCGCCGGTAGAGTAGGACGACCCCGTTTGCAGAGTCGGGGAACCCCTCCACCACGATGACGCAGCATCACCCAGAGATTGCATCGGAGCAGGCACATATCGACCACGCATACGCGTGTCTCGAAACCACTCGCGAGTCCGCCTGGCGGTCGCGAGCACTCCACGAGGCCGACCTCGGGGGCACGTTCCAAGCTCGGTTCGAGCGCAACGCCGTCGACGAAGCGCTGGTCAAGCGCCTCGTCGATCTCGATCTCGGAGACGCCGCGCTCGTGTTCGGTCGTGTCGACCGCACTGACGACGAGACGTATCACATCGGCCGCCTCGCGGTGTCCGACGAGGACCGCGACCCGGTCGTCGTCGACTGGCGGGCGCCGGTCGCCGAGCCCTTCTACCGCGCGACGGGACGTGAGCCGATGGGTCTCTCCC
>JACDGA010000512.1 GCA_013815505.1 Acidimicrobiia bacterium | reverse complement strand
CGAGACACGGCGCAGGCTCGCCGTCGCTCCAGGGGTCGGCCAGCACGACGCGCTCGTACGTCTCCCACTCCTGACGCACGCCAGACCGGTCGCCCTTGCGAGCGTGCGCCCGCATCCGCAGTCCGATCAGCTCTTCGTGGCCGGGCAGCACCTTCAGTCCCTGCCCGGTCGCCCAGAATAGACCCTCGTGGTCGTCGGCATCGAGCAACCGCCGCGCCAGCTCGCCGCAGCACGACGTGGCGAGCACCACCATCTGGGAGGTGATGCCCTCGGCGTCGGGCCATAGGTACGCTGTGTCGGCGAACGGGACGCCGCGGATCAGCTTCACAGCCGACCGCAGTGTCGCCACGGCGGCCGCCGCTTCCTGGCGACGAGCCCTGCGCAGTGACGCAGCGATCACCTCGGCATCGGTGGTAACACGCTCGTCGAGCCGCAACGTCGCGTTCATCGTGCGCGCGAGCCACTCATGACCATCGGCCGGCTGACGCATCCGCGCCAGCGCCCGTCTCGCCTCCGACACGATGTTGGCGAAGGTGGCGTCGCGCACGTCGACGTCCCACAGCGCGGTACGCGCGCCCTGGCGCGTCGACCGATCACGGTGCGTGGCGGCCCACGCCAGCAGCTCCAGCGACTTCGACTTCGTGAACTCGCCGGTGTTCCCGTCGCGATCGATCACGTCGACGAGCCCCATCACCCTGACGAGGACGTCCCAGTCCTCGACGCGTTCGTCGATGCCGTCATCGCCGGCGTCGCCGTCGTCGGCCACACCCGCTCCGTTGCCGGCCACGAGCGCTCCGACATCGGCTCGTGCACCGTCACGTTCGTCGAGCACCACGTCGGCATCGATCAACTGGTCAATCTGCTCCAGCTCCGACGAGCTGAGACCGACCGGGTCGAGCTCGATCGCGTGCGGCTGCAGCGTCCACGTCGCCGCACCCTGCACGACACGCACATCGCCCTCGGGACAGGTGTCGTCGCTCGCCGGTCTCGTGACGCCGTCCGGCGCGACCTCGGCGACGACGGCAGCGACCCTCGCCGGGATCACCTCGGCGCGCAGGTCGTCGCCGTGGCGGGCAGCGACGAAGAGGACGACCGGCTCCCACGCTCGCCCGCTCGTGTGGCGGGCGCGGAGCCGGAACGTCTCGTCCCGCTCAGCATCGCTGCCCAGTAGGTCACCCGCCAGCTCGAACGCCTCGTCGACGGACTCGACGACGTGGTGGTTGGGGTGACGGAGGAACGCCGTCGCCGGCACGCCGACGCCGACGAGGTGCGCCGACTCGGCGAGCACTTGACTCGCCAGCCCAGCGGCGATCGCGCAGACGACGTGCTCGGCAGCGGCGGCGCGTCCGACGACTGTCAGCGAACCGACTGATTCGAGATCGACGTACACCTGCGCACCGCTGGCGGTGGCACCGACGAGAGCCAGCGCAACACAGGGCGCATCGAACTGGCGCCCCGCAGGCGCGAGATCCTCGATGGGCACCGCCGCCGGCAGGTCCCAGCGTGACGACGCCGGCCCGTCGTCGTGAGACCGCCACGGGCGTGCCAACGAGACCGGTCCCGACGTCATGACCGTCACACCACCGCGTGCGTCGATCATCACGATGCGGATCCGCTCGTGGCCACCGACCATCGACGCTGCCGCGGAGCGCAGCGAGAGATCGAGCCTGGCGTGGCGTTCCGGGCTCTCGAGCCGCCGCAGCGAGCGCTCGGTGTCGACGAGCGCGACAGGACGCTGTGGGAGCCGCGCTGTCACCGACGACGACCGCAGCCGGCGGCGGCGGCGCGTGTCGACGACAGCGAGCACGCCGATCGCCAGTGCGCCGGCCCCGAACGCCGCCGGTGAGAATGGATCTCCGCTTGTCCCCTCGACATCATCGAGGCTGTCCGGGACCGTGAGGGGCGGTGGCTCCTCGTTCGAGGTTGCCGGCTGTGCGACGGTTGGTTTCGTCTCGAGCGGGTCGTCATCGGCCTGCACCGGCGTGGTGGGCGCCGGCACATCGGCGGTGTCGGGCGCCTCCGACGCCGGGCGCTCGGGTCGATCCGGGTGTTGCGGTCGCTCGGGCTGCGCCCGCTCGGGCCGCTCCGGTC
>JACDGA010000511.1 GCA_013815505.1 Acidimicrobiia bacterium | reverse complement strand
CAGCAGCTCGCTGCCCTGCGGCGCCCAGACCCGCAGCGTGGCGTCAGCGACGCCGCGACTCATTGCCGTGCGCATCATCGCCTCGAAGTCGGCCTCGAGGTCTTCGGGATCGGCGACGATGTCGACGGTGCCGAGCAGCGCCGATGCGATCGATCGCAGCTCTTCCACCACCCAGTCGTCACCGATGCCCCGGCAGTCGCACTGGAACACGCCAGAGGCAGCGCGCAGGGCGGCGGGGAGTGCGTCCGGCGACTCGCCCTCGATCTTCCCGTCCGTCAACAGGATCGCGTGGCGCTGGCCGCTCGGCACGGAGGAGAACAGCTCGCTGGTGGCGTTGATCCACGACCCGATGGCCGTTGCGCCTCGACTGCGGAGCCCGTCGATCGCCTGCAGCGCCTCCTGACGATGTTGCGCGTCCATCTTCGCCATGCTCGGCCGCAGTGGATAGACCATCTGCGCCTGCGTGTTGCCGCTGACCACGGCGAACCAGGTGTTGTCGAGAATCTCGCCGACGGCGACCTTCGCAGCCCGCCGGGCAGCGGCGATCTTGGCCGGCGGCATGTCCATCGAACCGGACGTGTCGACGATGATGATCTCGGCCGCCTCGACGCCCTCGGTTTGCCCGGCGGAGCCCGCCCCCGAGCATGCGACGGAGACGACGGCATGGACGTCGGTGCCGCCCTCGGCGAGATACTCGTTCTGGTAGACGGACGCGGTGAAGTCGGGCATCGTGGCTCCTAGGTGTGTCGAAGCAGGGCTGCGGTGATGTTGTCGTGGCCGCCTTGCTCGTTGGCGTACGCGACGAGGGCGTCGGCGATCGTGAGTGGCGTTGCGTTGTCGGCGTCGGCGTGGTCGGCGATCATCGTCCGCAGGTCATCAGGCTGTGAGACGTAGTTCCACAGCCCGTCGCTGCACAGCACGAGCCAGCCGGGAACGGTCATCTCGACGGTGGTGATCTCGGAGATCGGCGTCGGCGAGTCGGCGCCGAGCCAGCGGGTGATCGTGTGGCAGTCGGGCTGCGCCTCTGCCTCCTCGCGGGTCATTCCGCTGCGGATCATCTCGGTGCCGAGTGAGTGGTCGACGGTGAGCATGACCGGCTCGTCGTCGTCGGGCAACCAGTAGGCGCGCGAGTCGCCGCACCAGCCGACGACGACCAGCGAACCCGCGGCGACGGCGGTCACGAACGTGGACGACGGCGGCTCGGGCGGATCGCCGAGCGAGCGGGCGATGGCGACGGCCGCATGATTTGCCTCGGCCGTGGCGGCGGTGATCGCCTTGCTCCAGTGCTCGATCGCGGCGGCGCCGCCACCGGGTGCGCCGTCGACGCCGTCGAGCAGCACATCGCGAGCCGCTTTGGAGGCAGAGAGGCTGGCCCGGTCGCTGTCCGGCGCGCTCGTGACCCCGTCGCACACCACCATGACGCTCACGGAGCCGTCGTCGCTGACGCCCATCGCCATCGCATCTTCGTTGCGGGCGTGTGCGATGCCGCGGTCGCACACCGCTGCCAGTGCAGCCGATGGTGACTCGCTCCAGTGGTCGCGCTCGGTCCGCGCCTTAGTGCCGCAAGATCCGCAGAATCCGTCGGCGGTCACCTCGCCACCGCACACGTGGCAGACCTTCGGTGTTGTCGTTCCCGCCACTGGCTCGGCCGGCGCAGCCTGAGCGGTCGCGGTGAGCTGCGTGCCGCACGCCTCGCAGAAGTCGTCGCCGTTGGCGACTGGTGACTCACACGACGGACAGATGGCCGCGGTCGCGGCGCCCGGATCCGACGTCACACCATCGTCCTCGGACGGACGTCGTTGGCGAGGTCAACGAGACGAGCCCGCTCGCCGGACTCCTCGGTGAGGCGGGCGGCGTCGCGATAGGCGTGCTCGAGGCCCGCCTGCAACGGCAGCTCGGACACCGCCACGCCGTCGATGGTGCGACCCGGGTTGGCGCCGACGGCGCGCACGTGCTGGAGGGCGGAGTCGAAGATCCTGATGCGCAGCGCTGCCCGTCCCTGCGCGTCGAGCGACGAGCGGGCCAGCTCGTCGGCGGCGGCGCCGAGCTCGGCCACGGCGTGCTGCGGGTCGGACGGCGATGCGAGCAGCAT
>JACDGA010000510.1 GCA_013815505.1 Acidimicrobiia bacterium | reverse complement strand
TCGTCGAGGGTCTCACGGCCGACGACCTCGACCGTGTGGTCGACGCCGGCTGGGACCCGCCGGTCACGGTCGGCGTGCGCCTGGTGAGCGTCGCCGACGACGACATCCAGCACGGCGGCCAGGCCAGGTACGTGCGTGGCCTGCTCGCCAGCCGGTGAGGCTCGCCGATGTCAACGAATCCCGGGGGCGTCGCGTGTTTCGCTGACACAGGCAAATCGGGACCTACCACGGGGAGGCGTTCGCCGTCGCTAGGTTGAGACCATGTCGAGGCGGATCTACGGTCTCGAGAACGAGTACGGGGTCACCTGCACGTTGCGCGGGCAGCGTCGGCTGAGCCCCGACGAGGTTGCCCGCTACCTGTTTCGCCGTGTCGTCAGCTGGGGGCGCAGCTCCAACGTGTTCTTGCAGAACGGTGCACGGCTGTACCTCGACGTCGGCTCACACCCCGAGTACGCAACGCCGGAGTGCGACTCGCTCTACGACGTCGTCGTGCACGACAAGGCGGGGGAGCGGATCGTCGAGGGACTCGTCGCCTCCGCCGAGCAGCGTCTCGCCGAGGAGTCGATCCGCGGCACGATCTACCTCTTCAAGAACAACACCGACTCCGCGGGCAACAGCTACGGCTGCCACGAGAACTACCTCACCCGACGTGCCGACGACCTCGGGCACTACAGCGAGGTGCTGATCCCGTTCCTCGTCACCCGCCAGATCTACGCCGGTGCCGGCAAGGTGCTGCACACCGCGCGCGGTGCGACGTACTCGATCTCCCAGCGAGCCGAACACATCTGGGAGGGCGTCAGCTCAGCGACGACACGCAGCCGGCCGATCATCAACACCCGCGACGAGCCACACGCCGACGCCGAGAAGTACCGGCGTCTGCACGTCATCGTCGGTGACTCCAACATGAGCGAGCACTCGACGTTCCTCAAGGTCGGCTCGACAGCGTGCATGCTGCGGATGCTCGAGGACCCCTCGGTCGTGCTGCGCGACATGACGCTCGAGAACCCCATCCGGGCGATCCGCGACATCAGCCACGACCTCACCTGCCGTCGCACCGTGCGCCTCCTGAATGGTCGCGACGTCAGCGCCATCGACGTGCAGCGCGAGTACCTCGAGCGGGCGCTGCGCTACGCCGATTCGAAAGGATTCCCGCCGCTCGAACAGCGTGCTCTCGAGATGTGGGAGCACTGCATGACGGCGCTCGAGAGCGACCCGATGAAGCTCGATCGCGAAGTCGACTGGGTGATCAAGCACCGCCTGATCGAGGCGTTCCGCGAGCGACACGGGCTGCCGCTCGGGCATCCGCGGGTGCAACTCCTCGATCTGCAGTACCACGACGTCTCGCGGCATCGCAGCCCGTTCTACAAGATGCAAGACCGTGGACTCGTCGAGCGCGTGTGCACCGACGCCGACATCGACGAAGCGATCGACACGCCGCCGCAGACGACACGCGCCCGGCTGCGCGGCGAGTTCGTCCGGCGGGCGAAGGAACGACGACGCGACTACACGGTCGATTGGGTGCACCTCAAGCTCAACGACCAGGCGCAGCGGACGGTGCTCGTCAAGGACCCGTTCCGTAGCCGTGACGAGCGCGTCGAGCGGCTGATCGAGTCGCTCTAGACTCCGTCATTCCGCCGGTCGCCGAGCATGCCGAAGCGCCGAGGCGCAGCGGAGGCGGTGAGCCCAGAGGCGAGGTGAGCGGCGTCGCCGTGAGCCGAGCTCAGGACGATACGGTGCGGCTCGTGAACGAGGAGCAGCGCCAGGGTCTCGAAGAGCTCGCCACCTGGCGGGCTTCACTTCGCAGCGGCACGGTGAGCGGTGATGACGCCGACCCCGCCACGGTTGCTGCTGCCGGCCCGGCGACCCCCGTCGCCGTCGTCGACCGTGAGACGTCGAACGGTGAGGCGACCGAGACGGAGCCGCGTGCCGATCCCGACGTGGTCAACGACCCGGGCTCCGCCGCCGAGCCCGAGGCGACCGAGAACACCGACACCGAGGACACCGACACCGAGAACACTTACACCGACGACAAGGACACCGCCGGCGACCGCACCGAGATTGCCGACGAGGCGGCCGTGAGCGAGACCGACAC
>JACDGA010000509.1 GCA_013815505.1 Acidimicrobiia bacterium | reverse complement strand
CGTCCACTTCGAGGACGGGCGCACCTGTGCGCTCGTCCTCGTCGGACGGGTGCCCGCCGACGGCGAGGTCGCGGCGACCATCGACCGACTCGGCCTCGGCGATCGCGTGGTCGTCACCGGTTACGTCCCCGACGCCGACGTCGCAGCGTTGATCGGCAACGCCGTCGTGTTCGCCTTCCCGTCGCGCTACGAGGGATTCGGCCTCCCTGTGCTCGAGGCGCAGCTCCTCGGAGTGCCTGTCGTCGCCTCGAACGCGGCGTCGATCCCCGAGGTCGCCGGCGACGGCGCGCTGCTCTTCGACCCCCGTTCGGTGGCGGAGATCGTAAGTGCGCTGGCGACAACGCTCGGCGAGGCCGACGTGCGCGCCGATCTCGTGCGGCGCGGGCGCACCAACGCCGCCAGGTTCTCGTGGGAGCGAGCGGCGCGGGCGACGCGTGAGGTGTATCGCGAGTCGTTCGTAGGATCTCCCGGTGCCGCCTGACGTGTCGACGTATGTGTCGCCGCGGACCGTGCTCGTCACCGGCGGGTCGGGGTTCATCGGCACGAACCTCGTCGTGCACCTCGCCGCCGCCGGTCACACGGTCGTCAACGCCGACATCGCCACGCCGCGCCACCCCGGCCACGCCGAGGGCTGGCGCGCTGTGGACGTCGGCGACCGCGAGGCGATCCACCAGGTCATCGACGACGTGCAGCCCGGCGTCGTCGTGCACCTCGCCGCTCGCACCGATCTCGGCAGCGACGACGTCGCCGACTACGGCGCGAACACCACCGGTGTCGAGCACCTCGTCGACGCTGTCAAGGCGACGCCGAGCGTGCAGCGCGTGCTGTTCTCCTCGACGCAGCTCGTCTGCGAGCCGGGCTACGTCCCGCGCCACGACACCGACTACCGGCCGATCAACGCCTACGGCCGCTCCAAGGTGATCGGCGAGGAGTACGTCCGCCGCCACGCCGGCGACGACGCCGCCTGGGTGCTGCTGCGCCCGACGAGCATCTGGGGGCCGTGGTGGGGCGACGTCTACAGCACGTTCTTCCGCACGGTTCGGCGTGGTCGCTACCTCCATCCGCAGGGCCTACACATCGCCAAGGCGTTCGGGTTCGTCGGCAACACCGTGCACCAGCTGGCGTCACTCGTCGACGCCCCGCCCGAGGCCATCCACGGCCGCACGCTCTACCTGTCGGACTACGAGCCGTACCCGATCCTCGAGTGGGCGCAGGAAATCGCTGCAGCGTTCGGCGCTCGACACGTGCGTGAGGTGCCGATCGGCGTGCTGAGGGTGCTCGCGCTCGGCGGTGACGCCGCCGCCCGCCTCGGCGTCGCGCACCCGCCCATCACCTCGTACCGGCTGAAGAACATGGTGACGCCGACTGCGTTCGACATGGCGCCGCTGGAGGCAATCTGCGGCGCCCTGCCGTTCACGCGATCCGCGGGCACGGCGGCAACGGTCGAGTGGATGCGCGCCGAGGAGCAGCGATCGTGACACGTGCGACGTCTTCGCGTCGGCTCGTCGTGCTCTGCCCGCACTTCGCCCCCGACACCGCGCCCACCGGACACGTGATGTCCCGCATCGTCGGCGAGCTCGCCCAGCAGGGCTGCCGCATCGACGTCGTGACGTCGCTGCCCTGGTATCGCGAGCACGCCATCGAGCCCAGCTGGACGGGTCGGTTGCTGCGGCGCCAGACGACCGACTGGGGCACGATCACCCGCGTCCATCCCTTCCCCGGCGGCGACCGCAGGAGTTTGCCGCGCCGCGCCGCCGGCTTCGGCACCTTCTCGGTGCTCGCCGGGCTCGCCGGACTCGCCGCAGGCGGCTGGTTCGCCAAGGCCGACGCCGTCATCGCGATGTCACCGCCGCTGACGATGGGGCTCACCGGTCGACTCGTCGCGTGGGGGCACCGCTGTCCCGAGATCTTCAACATCCAAGACGTCTTCCCCGACGCAGCGATCGAGACGGGAGCGATCACCGACCGACGGGTCATCGCCGGGGCCCGCTGGCTCGAGCGGGTCAGCTACCGCGCCGCCGACGCCGTAACGGTGCTGTCGGAGGACTTGCACGACAACGTCGCCGCGAAGCTGGGCCGCGCGCGGGTGCACACGATCCCGAAC
>JACDGA010000508.1 GCA_013815505.1 Acidimicrobiia bacterium | reverse complement strand
GCCCGGTGGCCGGATCGACGAAGCTGAAGGTGTCGCCGATCGCCGGCACCGCGTCATCCACGCCCGCCACCAGGAAGTCTTCCGGGACGATGGCCAGCGACGGGTCGTCGAGAACGGCCCGGTAGGCGGCCTCGTCCGAGGCGTAGACGGGGTCGTGTCGGAACAGGCCGGGGGCGCCCTGCTCCAGCAGGTCTGCGTCGAACGACGTGACGGGCCAGGAGCGGCCGACGTCAAGGTGTGCGGCGTCGAAGGTCGCAACGCCGTGAATGAGACCCGCGACGGCCGCCACGTCGGGGCGCTCCGCCAGCGCCGCCACGGCAACCGGATTGGCCGGGTTCGTGTCGAGCACCACGTCGAAGCCGGCAGCCACCCGCTCGACGGTCGCGTCGGTGTTGCCGGCGATCGACGCCGACATCACGGTCATGATCGTCACGGTGAAGATGACGAGCGAGAACATGCCGAGCAGCATCGACGTGCGGAAGCGTCTGGCCAGCGGGTACGCGATGCCCAGGCGCGGCGCCAGACCCCGACCGCCTCGTGCGAGGCGGTCGATGGCGAAGGCCCACACGCGGTCGATGCTCGACGCGAGCGACACGGCGCCCGCGGTCAGCACGACGCCCTGCACGACGAAGACCATCATGTCGCCGGCGGCCATGACATCGGGGAACAGCGGGTAGACGGCGAGTCCCCAGCCCAGGACCGTGCCCGCGATCACCAGTCGCGCAGGTCGTTCGGGGAGCACGCCGCGCAGCAGCGGCGAGGCAGAGAACGCCGCGACCGGCACGCCCAGGCTCAGCGCGATCGCGTTGTCACCGAGGTACCCGGCGAACCCGACAGCGGCGCCGGCGAGGATGCCGACAGCTCCGAGCACGAGCGTCCGCTTCCGCACCTTGGTGATCTTCGGCTCGGGAAGGTCCCGGATGGCACGGATGATGTTGAGCCGGGCGATGCGAAGGCTCGTGGCCCAGATCGTCAGCAGCGAGATGACCAGCCCGGTGCCGGCCCCGATCGCAAGGCTCACCGGCTCGATCACCAGCGGGGGGGCGCTGCCCTGACCCGCCGCGCCGAAGATCGGCCCTGCCACCACCGCGACCAACCAGCCGATGCCGATCCCGGCGACCGCCCCCGCTGCAGCGGCAACGACGGCGTACAGCGAGGCTTCGATCGCAAAGGCGCGGGTCAGTCGCCGCCGGGTGAACCCGACGGCGCGCAGCATGCCCAGCTCGGTCTTGCGCTCCTCGGCGAGCATGACGAACAGGTTGATCAGCAGCAGGATTCCGGCCATGACGCTGAACGACCCGATCATCGTGAAGACCTGGGTGAGGCCGGCGCCCTGGCTCTCCGCGTAGTCGAGCATGGTCGCCTTCGGCGCGTCGATCTGGACGCCGGCCATCCCGGCGACGGCCTCACGAAGGTCCGTCACGACGCCATCCGACAGATCGCGAGTGTCGAACACCGCGCCATCGAGGGAGATCAGCATCTGCGTGCTGGGTGGTGCCGCGACGATGGCCGAGTGCTCCGCGAGGTCGCCCAGCGTGTCGGGGGCCACGATGGCCCCGGCGTAGCCCGCGAGTCCCACTTCGGCGGCCACCTGGCTGATCCTCAGGTCGACGGTGGCGTCGTAGGCGTGCAGGCGAAGCGAATCGCCGGCCTGTACGCCGAGCTGCTCGGCCGTTCGCCGGTTGACGATGATCCCGTCCGCGGCGAGCGGCTCGCTGGTGTCCAGTCCGGTGATCGCGGGATGCGCGCCGAAGCCGCGGGCCGCGGTGACGTCGAGTTCCATCACTGTCACCTGTGGCACCGCCGCGTCATGCTGCGGCGCTTCGAGGGTGCCGGTGCTCGTCGTCGTCGCCAGAAGGCCGTCTATGCCGTCGATGCCGGCCGCCTCGACCGCCTTGCCGACGTCGGTGATGTCCGCGCCCCCGGCTGTGGTCACGACGACGTCGACCGGCCCGTACTGGGTGCGTGCCGCGTCGGCGAAGGATCCCTCGATGACGTCGCCGACCACGAACGCCGACGTGATGATCGCCGTGCCGAGCAGGGCGCCGGCGACGACGAGAGCGGCCTCACCGCGCCGCCGGCGGATGTTCCGCATGGCCATCGTG
>JACDGA010000012.1 GCA_013815505.1 Acidimicrobiia bacterium | reverse complement strand
GCCTCGGCGCCCTGTGCGCCATCGCCATCCCGGCGCTCAGCATGCGGATCGGCGTGCCCGACGACGGCAACGCCCCCACCCAAACGACCCAGCGCATCGCCTTCGACCAGCTGGCCGCGGGCTTCGGCCCCGGGTTCAACGGCCCCATCCAGGTCGTCGTCGAGCTCCCCACATCGGGCGGCCAGGTGATCGTGGACCGGGTCCACGACGCTCTGCAGGCCGATCCGGGCGTCGGCGCGGTGACGGCTCCGGTCTCCAACGCAGCCGGCGACACCGCCGTGCTCACCGCCAACCCCACAACGGCACCGCAGGACGAGCGCACCGACCAACTGGTGCGCCACCTCCGCTCCGAGGTCCTCCCCGCGACCGTCGAGGGCACCGAGGCGAAGGTGTCGCTCACCGGCCAGGCGATGGTCACCGACCTGACCGACCGCATCACGAACCGGCTCCCGATCTTCATCACCGCCGTCGTGGCGATGTCGTTCCTCCTGCTGATGATCGTGTTCCGGTCGATCCTGGTCCCGCTCAAGGCCGCCCTCATGAACCTGCTCTCAATCGCCGCCGCCTACGGCGTGCTCGTCGCAGTGTTCCAGTGGGGTTGGGGCGCTGAGCTCATCGGGCTGCACAGCACGATGCCGATCAACCCGTTCCTCCCGCTCATCATGTTCGCCATCCTCTTCGGGCTCTCGATGGACTACGAGGTGTTCCTCCTGTCCCGGGTGCGGGAGGAGTACGTGGCAACCGGCGACAACCACGAAGCCGTCGTCCGGGGCCTGTCGAGCACCGCACGGGTGATCACCTCAGCCGCGCTGATCATGATCAGCGTGTTCGGCGCCTTCGTCCTCAGCGACGACCCTAACGGCAAGCTGTTCGGGGTCGGCCTCGCCGTCGCCGTCCTCATCGACGCCACGCTCGTGCGCATGGTCCTCGTGCCGGCGACCATGAGCCTCCTGGGCAAGGCCAACTGGTGGCTCCCCGGCTGGCTCGACCGGATCCTCCCGCACCTCGACCTCGAAGGCGCACCCAGCGTGCCCGAGGTCAGCCCCCAGCCCGAGCGCGAGCTCACCGCGGTCTGATCCAACCCGGAGTGGAGCGGTTGCGGTCGCCAAAGCGACGCAGCCGCCCCGCACTGCTCGTTCCACAACGTCCCGCCAACCACCACAGAAGAGGTCACCGATGCAGCCCACGACCCCCACCCACACCGTCGAGTTCGACGTCGACTATCCCGACCGACCGCTCGACCGCTTCTCGACCCTCCTCCGGCCCCTGTTCGCCATCCCGATACTCGTCGTGCTCGCCGTACTCGGCGGACCCGCTCTCGGCGCCGGGCGGGACGGCGGCGGGCTCTTCTTCATCGGACTGGCGAGCGGGCTCATCGTCGTCCCACCGCTGCTCACCATCGTGTTCCGCGAGAAGTACCCGCGCTGGTGGTTCGACTTCAACCTCGCCCTCTTGCGGTTCGACAACCGCGTGATGAGCTACCTCCTCCTGCTGCGCGACGAGTTCCCATCGACGGACGAGGAGCAATCGGTCCACCTCGAGGTGTCCTACCCCAATGTCCGCTCCGACCTCAATCGTTGGTTGCCCCTCGTCAAGTGGTTCCTCGCCATCCCGCACTACATCGTGTTGCTCGTCCTCGACATCGGCGTCGTGGTCGCAGCCGTCGCCGCGTGGTTTGCCATCGTCTTTACCGGTCGTCATCCGCGGCGCCTCTTCGACTTCACCGTCGGTGTCATGCGGTGGCACAACCGGGTCGTCGGCTACGCCTTCGCGCTCGTCACCGACCGCTACCCACCGTTCCAGCTCTCCGCGTGAACGAATCCGGCAGCGCCGTGCATCGCCGCTTCGCGAACGGGTCGCGCGTCGCGAGTCACCGGAGCAGCGCTTGCTGGTGGTCCGTCGAGAGACCTTCGATCAGGCTCCAGAGCCGTTCCCGGCTCTGTGGGGTCAGGTGCGTCGTTCCTGACGACGTGGCCGGCGAACGCGAGTGCCCATGCCGCGGCCGCGCAACCAGTCCAGGCTCGGGGGGGCCACCGATGTCGCGACGCGATCATGGGGCGCTCCTTCGCCCCGGCGGCGGGGTGGACGGCCGCCTCTCACGTTGGCCCAGCCGGGCCGACGCCTTGGTCCTCGGGCTCAACCGGGGCTTCGGGCCAGACGATGCCGGTCTCGTCCGACTCATTGTCGAGCGGAAGGCGATGTAGGACCCGAGGCCCGCCAGACCGACGACGTCAGCGACGGCCGACAGGCGGGGTGCAGCCCCGCGCACCAGGAAGGAGAGGGCCAAGAAGACCCAGGTGACGGAGTGGAACCAACGCAGGACGATGTGCGTGAACCCCGTCGTTTGAGAGGTCTGCTTCGGGATTTGGATGACGGTGAACATGGCGGCCAGGGCGGCCGCCAGCGCCGCCCACACGAACCAGGAGATGCCGAGGAAGCCATCAGTCATGCGTGCTCACCACCCGTCGTGCTCTTGCAGCAGGGGAATGTGTAGCTCCCGCGGCGTTCTCCGAGGTGACGCCCGGACCATCACCCAGATGTCCTGCCGGCTCAGCGGTCGCACGCGGTCGTCGCCACACGATGAGGCCGTAACCAGCGAGCAAGAGGGAGCTGAACACGGCCGGCAGGACGTCGGAGACCGAGCCGGCAAGGTTGCTGGCTCCGTTGTCCTGCAACACCATCGCCGCGGTGGTCAGAAAGAGCGCGTAACAGCAGGCGAGGGGCCAGAGCAGCCGGATGCGCAGCCGGACCGCCACGAAGGCGAACCCGAGGAACAGGTACGACAGGGACAGCACGAGGGTCGGGACGACGACGCCGCCGACCACCACCCCGGTTAGGTGCATGATCGCGAAGGAGCATGCCGTCAGGGCCGCCGCAGCTCGGGCACCGCGAGGCAGCCAGGCGTACAGGACCAAGCCCAGCACGGCGAGCTTCCAGAAGGCGATCAGCACCCCGAAGGCGGCGGCGCTTGCGACCTTGCCGGCAGTCACGTCGAGGCCCACGGTGAGCGGCAGCACACCGTAGATGGCGATCGGCAGGCACCACAGCAGCGTCTGCCGCCGTGCGGGACGCCCGATGAGCCCGAGCTCGCGCCACAGGCCCAGTCGCCTAATGGCAAGCGCGCCGAGCACGCTGAGCACGGCGCCGCTGATGATGCCGGTGGTGATGACCGAGAACTGGAGGGACAGCAGGTCCCGGGTGGCCACTATCAGTACGTCGACGCCAGCTACGGCTGCGATCAGCAGGACCGAGAAGGTGAGGGGGTGGCGGCGGATGGAATCACGGTCGAATGTCAGGCTCATGGTTGCTCCTCGTTGAGTTGGGACAGTTGGTCGATGGTTTCGTCGCACCAGGCACGGGACGCCCGGGCGACATGCAGCCCGTGGCGCAGGGTGATCAGCCAGTACGGCTGGTCGGGATCGTCCTCGCCCTTGAGCCCGACCTCGATAGCCTCGTACTGGGCGATCTGAGCGCCGAGCAGCTCCTGATAGCGGCGCACGTGTTCGAGGTTCGTGCCGGCAGTGGCGTGGCGGCCGAAGAAGAGCTTCAGCAGCAGCTCGCTGCGGCCCGGGTGATTCGAGTTGACAGGGCGAGCCAGCCATTGGCGCAGCTCTTCCCACCCTTCGTCGGTCAGCGTGTAGACGTTGCTGTCCGGCTTGCCGTTGCCGGGCTCCACCCGGCTGCTCACCATCCCGGCCTCCGATAGCGCCTTGAGGGTCGGGTAGATCTGGCCGTACCCCTCGTTCCAGAAGTGACCGATGGTGCGGCCGATCAGCTCCTTGATCTGGTAGCCCGACATCGGCTCGAGGGTGAGGGCGCCGAGGATCGCATACCTACTCTTCGATTCGCGGTGTCTCATATCTGAAAGCTATATACCTTGTAGATACTCCCTGTCAAGTCCGAAGGTCCGATGGCCCGTGCCAGCCGACGGGCTTCGCGTTGCCCAACGGGGTAGGGGTGTCGAACTCTCCCGCAACGCGTCGATCACCGGCGCAGCCGTTGGAGCGGCTCGCCCTTGCGGCGGGGCGGTCTGGCCGCTGTCCTGCTGAGGGCGTCAGCTACTACGGCCCCTCGCCGAGGGCGTCGGTTCCGCCACGTCCACCTCGTGGTCGTTCTCGGGGAAACCCAGCAGCTGTGCGATGAGGCGGGCGATGGCGAGGGTGGCGACCACCGCCGCCGCCATCGTGAGCGGGAGCGGCCAGTCCCAGGCCGGGACCGTCCCGATGCTCGACGCGTTGAGCAGTGCGTGGAACCCGAGGGCGGGGTACAGCGACCCGGTCCGGTGGTAGAGCAGGCACATCCCCAGGCCGAACACCACGGACAGACCCAGCACCGCAGGCGGCACCCAGCCGATGTGGAACGCGGCGAAGACGCCGGTCGAGATGAACGCCGCCAACAGTGGCCCGCGCCAGTTGACCAGTGCCCGGTAGAGGAACCCTCGGAAGAGGAACTCCTCGCCCAGCGGTGACGCCACTGCGACCAGCACGATCACCAGGAGCGCGTTCGGTGTGCCGTGGGCCGCCGCCCGGTCGAGGGTATCGGGGGCTTCGTCGCCGAAGCCGACTAGCGCGACGAGCAGCGCCGTCACGGCGAACAGCGTCAGGCCGATCGCCGCCATGAGCACCGTCGCCCGCAGGAGCGGTGGCCGCCTGAGGCCGAAGTCGGGTGCGCTGACGGTGCCGTGCCCGCGGGCCAGGACCACGATCACACCGATCGGGACGAGGGTCAGGACGATCGACAGCATCGTCGGAGCGAGCCGCGGCTCACGGCCGTCACCCAGCGCCGTGCGGCCCGCCAGGGTGAGCGCGAGCGCGACGACGGCCGCCACCACGGTGCTCGCCGGCGTCCATCCGGCGGCGCCCGGCGCGGACCTGTCTGGTCGGTGCGGTACGGCCGTCGGTTCCATGACCCGACGGTAGACCCGAACGCTCGGCTCGGCATCCGGGCCAGCCCTGATCGGCGTCGGCGCCGGTCGCGTATCGCGGTGCACCAGCGGCCTACGGTGCAGCCCCATGGCCCCCGATCCCGACCGCGCCGACGACGCCAACCTCGACGGCGCCGACGACGGCGAGGAGGACGAGGGCCACGACCACCACCACGAGCCCGACCGGGCGCTGCTCGCCGCGCTCAAGGTCGAGCTGGCGGCGCTGACCTCAGCCGACCTCGACCTGCTCCTGGCCGCCGGCGACATGGCCTATCGCACCGAGGTAGGCGCACCGGTGGTCGTGACACAACGCACCGTGCCACCGCGAGTTCAGTGAGTCGCGCCGAGTCCCGCTGCGGGCGCGAAACGGCTGTCCGACTGTTGCAGTCGCTGTTCTGCACGGCGGCGTGGTCACACCGTGGTCACAGAAGTCCCATAACAGGACCGGATTGGGCAACATTCGCCTGACGTGCGGACGGCGAGAAACCCACCCTGAGCTGGACAAACACCCATCAACTCGGACCAGCGAACATGGGCGCTTTCGGGTTCGATTCCCGGCGTCGCCTCCAACCTCTGACCTGCTAGCTCAGAGGCCAGCGTGCCGCGCCGCGGAGACCGACAGGTTCCGGTCACAACTCGATCCAGTCGACCAGCGTCGGACGCGCCAGTGTCTCGGCGAACTGCTCGACGCAACAATCCGCCGTTCGCACATCGATGAGAGCCGAACCCGGCATCGACATCGTGTCGCCCGACGAGCTGTGCGGGAAGTCCACCTCGTCAGGAGGATCGGCGAGGTTGGAGGCAGCCTGGTCCCCGGCAGCACCCTCGCGGGCGAAGTAGTGGAGCACTGCGTACTGATCGCGCACCAGGAGATCCAGCATCGGATAGGCCGACGTCGCCGAGGCGATCATGAAGTGGTTGCCACCGTCGACGCGGGACCCGATCACCTCGGCCAATTCGCGAGGCGTCGAAACCGTACGCGGCTCGTCGAGAACAATCACTTCGAGTTCGTGCATGGTGGGCCGTTCTGAGTCTGGTGGAGGCTCGGCTCTTGGATTCCGACTTGGTCGGGGTCGATGCTGTTGCCAGCGTAGAACGCTGCTGGTGCGGCCATCCAGGAAGGGCTGACCACGCTGCGGGCAGGCGCCACGATCGTCGGCATGGCCGTCGCACTCGGCGTCCTGGCGATGACCGTCGCCGGCGATCTGCGCATGCTCACCCCTGGGGGCGCCTCCAGCTCCACCCGCCGCACGCTGACCGCCACGACGACAGATCGGGGCGTTGTGCTACTCAGCGGAGGTCTGGAGCGAGACCGAGCCGGTGGACGAGGTCGTCGGTTGCGATGTGGGGGTCGGGCCACGGGATCTCGGGCTTTGTGATCGACAGGTCGACCAGTCCGTGGAGAGCCGTCCACAGCTGCACGGTGACGACCCACGGGTCCCGGCGGTCGGCGCGAGCGTCTAGAGCGGCGGTCACCAGGTCGACGAGTTGGGCCAGCGCCGAGGCTCCAGGGTGCACGTCGACGTCGCTCAGGCCGAGTCCGCCGGGTCCGGCATCGACGGTCGAGAACAGTGCCCGGTAGGTGCCCGGCTCGGCCTGGCCGAAGGCGACGTAGGCGTGGGCGGCGGCGAGGACATCTGCGTCGGGATCGGCGCCACCGGTGACGGCCGTCAGGCGGGCGGAGAACTCGTCGAACCGTCGGCCGATCGCCGTTCGAAGCAGCGAGTCGCGGTCGGGAAAGTGAAGATAGACGGCCGGCGGGGAGACGCCGGCCCGGGCGGCGACGGCCCGGATCGTCACAGCGCCGGCGTCGCCGGAGCGGGCCAGCAGCTCGGTCACCGCATCCAGGAGGTCATCGCGCAGCCGCGGTCCTTCACCCTTGCGATTGCGGCGGTGGCCGGCGTTCATCGACGCAGCATGCGGTCCAGCATGCCCCGTCTCTATCACCCCGCAGGCTGGAGACGGATGAGTTGCGAAGCTTCATGACGACTCGTTGGGCGTGTCGCCGAAGTGGACGCGGCCCATCAGGGCGTCGAACGCGGCGAGGCTCACCAGCGGGCGCGCGTGGACGTCGATCCGAGTGGCCAGCCCATCCACCGATTCGACGGCGACGGCGAGGTGCAACGTCGGCACCTCGGGACTGACCGTGGCTGCCAGGAACGCCACGGCCCGATCGCCGTCCAGCACCGTGGGCGCCTCGACGTGGAGGTCGGGGAGAGCTTGCGCAACCAACGGCAGTACCAGCAGCACGGCCTCCGGACCGTCGAATGGATCATCGTGCACGGCTACCGACATCGTGACCGTCGAGGCCAGACTTCCGGCGAGGTCGTCGGAACGCGCCTCACTGAGCGCTGCGGTCAGTGCCTCGATGGGGTGTGGCGATGCGGTCATGGCGACCTCCTGAGGATCGGGTGAACATACGTTAACTTAACAGTTGGTCACTGACGGTCAAGTCGACAACGACACGCGCCGCTCCGACCCACGAAGATGCCTGATCCCGGTGACTGAGATGGTCTTACGCTCTCGGGAGTGCCTCCGGTCGACTCGCATCATCCGGTCCCTGGCTGCAAAGCAGTTGCGCGCACGCGACGGTCGCCAGACGCAGCGACGCGCCTGGCTGCACTCGGCGGCGTCGTCGGTCCAGCTGCGTTCGTCGGCGCATGGGCCGTCGGCGCGACGGTCGCCCCTGGCTACTCCATCGTCGATGACGCGATCAGTCGTTTGGCGGCGGTCGGGGCCGACACCCGTCCCTTGATGACGACAGGTTTCCTCGCCTTCGGTGTCGGGGTGCCGTTGTTCGCAGTTGCGTTGCGGCGGGTGATCGGGGGCATCGCCTGGATGACGGCTGCGGCGACCGGACTCTCCACACTCGCGGTCGCGGCGATCCCCCTCGAACAGTCAGCGGCCGCTGACTCGTGGCACGGCATCGCTGCTGCGATCGGCTATGTCACGCTCGCCGCAACACCGCTGCTCGCCGTGCGGCCGCTGCTCGAGCGTGGCTGCCGGCGCCTGGCGAAACTCGGCGTCGTCAGCGCGGCAGTGGCGGTCGTCTCGTTGCTCCTCAGCGCCACTCAACTGCCGACCGGGTTGTTCCAACGAATCGGCCTGACGGCGGTCGACATCTGGATCGTGGCTTCAGCGCTGGCCATCGTCTCGGCGGGACCTCGATCTGACCCGTCCCATCAGACTCGTCGCCGCCGCAGCGCTCGCCTCGCAGCGCCGTCCGAGTAACTCGATCGTTCGTTGGACCGACTGGCATCCGCGAGGCTGGTCCGAGTGAATCCGGACGCACGTTCCAATCCAGCCAGGGGTCGAGACGTTGCCGTTTGCTGCCGAACTTCCCGGCGAGCCGGTGGTGACCAAACAGAGCTTCGACGGGTTTCTCGGCACCGGTCTTGACCAGCTGCTGGCCCGGCGCGGCATCCGGGGAATACTGGTCGCCGGGCTGATCACCTCCACCTGCGTGCTGTTCACCGCGTCGACGGCGACCCAGCGCGGGTGCCTCGTCTCGGTCGTGTAGGACTGCTGCTCCGATCGCGAGGAGTTGCACGACGCCACGCTGGCGGCGTACCCGTTCGTGTTCGGCACAGTGCGCTCGGACCAGATCGCTGAACGACGGATCGCATGGGACGCCGACCTCGACCGGATGGACATCCTGGAGACTCCATAATCCGCCCGCGGATCCGCGCGGTCGCTATGGGATCGGAACGCCGCCCGTAGGGAGGCGCCGTGACCGCCACCTCCAGAACGCGCCAGCGCCGAGAGCACCAACGATGAACACGAAGATCGGCATCAGAGTGATCCCTGGATCGTGCGTCGCCGCATCAGTCCACGTCGAGCCACCAGCTCCCCTCACGCAAGGATCCTCGCGGCCGGGCGTCGCGGTCGTCGTACGGGTCGCAGCCTTCGGCGTGCAGGAAGATCGGGCTCGGCACGGTGTACAGCCCGTCGCCGGTGATCGCTTCGGTGCCGCACGATGTGAGGCCGGGCGACGCCTGACGGGCAAGCCATTTGGTGCTCGACCTAGGATCCGCTGACGTGGCCTACGACGAGGACCTCGCAGCTCGCATCCGGGACCTGGTCGCCGACGAGGCCTATCTGAGCGAACAGAGGATGTTCGGTGGCTTTGCCTTCCTCGTCGGCGGCAACATGGCGATCGCCGCGAGCGGCCAAGGCGGGATGATGGTGCGCGTCGATCCGGCGGAGTCCGACACCATCGTTGCGAAGACCAACGCCCGGCCGATGGAGATGCGCGGCAAGCCGATGCGGGGTTGGCTGCGCATCGACCCGAAGAGCCTCGCCACGAAACGACAGTTGAGCCGGTGGGTGACACTCGGCACGACCTACGCCCGATCGTTGCCGACGAAACGCAAGGGCGACGACGCCGCGGGATAGGCGATGCGGTCGGTGAAAGGATCGGGATGAACCACGGCTCGGCATCCAGCTCGCGCCGGACCACGTTCAGCCGGACTGGCCCGACGGGACGCCACAGCAGATCCACCTCGACCTGTACGTCGACGACGTCAAGGCCGCCCACGACGAGGTCATCTCACTCGGCGCCCGGCTGCTGAAGCCGGCTGACAACATCGAATGGACCGACGGCTTCCAGGTCTACGCCGACCCCGCCGGCCATCCGTTCTGCCTCTGCTGGTAGCGACGCCTTCGCCGCCTCGCGCATGCTCCACGCTCGTTCGATCTGTCGCATCAGGGCGGGATACACGACCCAGAGCCGGAGTGGCTTGATCAGCGCCATGTACGCCGTCCCGAACTGACCACGTGGCTTCACGTACACGGCCAACTGGCCCTGGTAGCGGCCGCCGCCCTGATCGGCCCACGCCAGGTGCAGCACGGCATGCACGGTCCGGTTCGACAGCTCTGCAGCGAACTCGTCCTCGGTTCGGTAGAGCGGCACGAACGGCGCCCAGGTGACTGCTCTGGCCGACGCGCCACTGGAGCCGACATCCGGATCGGCCGTGCTGTGGCGCAGATCTTCCGGAAGTCGACCGGCCAGTGTCGTCTCGCTCGTCCCCGGAATCCGCAGCGAGCCTCGTAATTCAGCGCCGCCGGTGTCGATCGTCTGTGAGACCCTACCGAGGCCGAACATCTTGCCGAGGAGGTCACGGACGTTCCACAGCACTCGAAGCGGGAGCGAACCTGACGTGGCCGGATCGAGGGACTCCATGAGATCGACCAGCATGTGGAAGTCGTCGACACCACCGTGCACGGGAAGTGCCCAGACGTCCTCCACCGCGAAGTCCGGCGCGATCTCGCGGATCCGCCACGGCCGGGACTCGTGCGCGGTGTTCGGGAGCCTCATGATCCTCGACCCGTCCGATGCGACGGCGACCTGTCACTCCGTCCCTCGCCGCGAGCACAGAGGTAGAGGAGTGGCGTCTTGATTGCTCGGTAGACGGGTCGCACGAACCACGGCGGGAGACTGCCGTTGCGCTCCTCCTTCCAGACCCGCGCTCTCGGGTGGTCCCTGAGCAGCACGTTGACGATGCGGGACACTCGGCCGACCGTCGGCTCGGACGTCAGCACTTTGACTCGGCAGAGATGCTTCGTACTGACGTACCCGTACTGGCTGGGGCTCACCAATCTCGCTGGCGCGCCGTGGTCGCTGTCGAGCGGCTCACCGTCGAGGTGCTCCGCAATCAGCACGTCGTCGGCGAGCGCGTCCTCGATGGCGACGACCGACTTGTACCCGTCGAGGCCCCGGAACTCGAGGTGTGTGACCACCGTGTGGGGCGCGAGCGCCGGGACGACGAGGCGCCGATAGAAGTCCTCGAACGCCACCCCCTCCCACTGCAGGCCCATGGCCGACCAGCCGGCGACGCAGTGGAAGTCGGCGTCGAGCACCCGCCGGGGGAGCGATGCGAGCGTCGCCAATGGAACGTCGACGTCGTCGGCCACCGCACCGCAGATCTCGATGACCGGGTCGGCCGGGACTGCGGGAGCCGGCTTTCCGAGGTGAGCACCGAAGCGCGGGAAGCGGTCGATCCGTCGTTGACCCGGCGGCAGCGTCACGTCGGTCATGACTGTTCCTGAAGGGTCTCGAGCATCGACTTCATCTGCTGGTGGACGATGTTGACGGCCTGCAGCGGGCGGATCATGACGCGGAACTCGACGATGCGTCCGGCGTCGTTGCAGCGGATGATGTCGACGCCGTTCACGTACTTGCCGTCCACCGTGGTCTCGAACTCGAGCACGGCGGTGTCGCCGGCGGGAACCTCCTTCGTGTAGCGAAACCGGCTGTCGCGTCCATCAGGCGTCGCGCTCGAGGGCTCGTCGCCGGGAAGCGTCGCTCCTGCGGCCTGCAGGTACAGCTTCGTGATCGCCTTGCCCGCCTGGGGCGTGTAGACGATCGGCGAGTAGAAGACGACGTCGTCGTCGAGCAACTCGTCGAGTCCGCCTTCGAGCTCGCCGCGCATGTACTGGTGCCATCGTTCGATGACGTGTTCGATCATGTGACCTTCTCCTTGGTTCGTTTTCGGGGGGTGGGCGGGCAGTGGTCCATCGTTCCCTTCACCACATCGACGATGCGCTGACCACTCGACGGCTCGAACGCGAAGAAGCCCTGCAGCTCGAGATGCACCAGGCCGTGGATCGCGCCCCACAGCGTCAACGCCAGGCTCCGGGATTCGCCTGGCTTGCGGCCGGTCGAAGCAACCGCGTCGACCATCGGCTGGAACGCGTCAACTGCGACGGACCGGCTCTCGGCCGATGGCACGAACTCCCGGAAGGGACGCTCGAACATGACCGCATAGAGCTCGGGACGCGCCAGCGCGTACACGCGGTAGCCGAGCGCATTGGCAACCACCCAGTCGACACCCGTGAGCGACGGGTCGAGCGCCGCAGCCGCCGCCCGCAGCTCGGCGAAACCCTGCAGGTAGAGCGCGTCGATCAGGCCACCCAGCGAGCCGAACTGCGTGTACACGACCTGGCGCGACACACCGATCTCCGCTGCGAGGCGCCGCACCGTGAGCCCACTCGGTCCCTCGTCGCGCAGCACCTTGATCGCCGCTGTGAGCACCGCACCGCGGTCGACCGCCGACGGGCGGCCTCGGCTTGGGCGCTGCACCATACTCATTCCATGACAGTGTCATAGAATGGCGGGTGCGGGTCAACGGCGCCCGGACGTGCTTGTCGTCACATCCCGTCCGGGGCCGCGATCCAATTCTGTCATGAGAATCGTGCGCAAACACGCCCGATCCCCATGACGGAACAGCCGAGCCACCTACTCGCCGGGCTCGGACACGTAGTACGAGTTGCCGTCGACGTCTCGGAACGAGAACATCGCCGGCACGCCCGGCCAGCGAAGGATCTCGTCGACGTCGACGCCCTGCTCGGTCATCGAGGCGTGCTCCGCCTCTGCGTCCGTCATCACGAACCGGATGCCCGTGTCGACGCCGGACGGGAGCTCGCTCGACGCGGCGACGATGGCCACCGACACGTCAGAGCCGGGGGGCGCGACCTCGATCCACCGGAAGCCCTCGGTGAGCTCGGCGTCCATCTGCGTTTCGAACCCGAGTTGGTCGACGAAGAACGCGACTGTGCGGTCTTGGTCCTCGGCGGGGATCGCCACGGTGCGAATGGTCGTGATGGTGGTGTTCGGCATGTGAAAGGCCTTTCAGTCGAGGACCAGCACCCCTTCCGACGAGCCCGACGCCACGAACTCATCGCTGGCCTGCGGTCGCCCGCGACATCTCGCCGACGACGCCTGCCGAATAGTGCATCCTTGGATCCCATGAGTGTCACCGTCCACGACCATCCGGAGAGGTCTCGCTATGAGATCCGAGACGGCGACGAGGTGGCCGGTTTCATCGACTACCGGCTTGAACCGGGCCGCATCGCGCTCGTCCACGCCGAGACGCTCGCCGACTTCTCCGGGCGCGGGTTGGGCAGGCAGTTGGTCCGAGAGACGCTCGACGATCTACGCGAACGAGAGCTCGCCGTGTTGCCCGAGTGCCCCTTTGTGAAGGACTTCATCGCCTCGAACGCCGAGTATCTCGACCTCGTGCCCGGCGACGAGCGCCGCCGATTCGGCCTCCCGGAGTAGGCGCTGCCGGCTACTGCGTCTGGCGGGTCGAGTCCTACACGGCAGCGGGACGTACACGTTCGGGATGCAGCGACCGTAGGCACACCCGTGCTCGGCGCACCGAACGTGGTGTCGTGGGCGGGGGATCGGAGGCGATCTGATCTCCCGCCCGCCGAGCGGCTCAGCCCGGCCAGACCTGTCCCCACGGGTTCGCCCGCTGTGTGCCGCTGGGGGAATCGTGGTCGGTGCCGCGACGGTGCCTGACCTTGTCGAGCAGCTCGCCGATCAGCTGCCCCGGCGTCACGTTGCGCTCGGCGCAGAGCTCGTCGAGACGGTGCGCATGCTCGGGTGAGAGCTGAATCGTCAGCTGCTTCCCTCCGGTGATATTGGATACCTCGGGCATGTTCCGATGATAGGTCGACCCGCCGAGCCTTCGGTCCGGCGACCCCGCAGGACCTGGCGCAGTTCACTCTGCTGGAGCGGTCGGTGGCGAGTGATGCGCTGCGCGCGATGGCCGACACGCTCGAGACGGTCGAAGGTCCCGACGGCGTCGAGCTGTTTGACACCCCCGGCGCCCCGTTGCCCGACGACGCCTGGCAGGGACTCGCTGCCGAAGCATGTGCGCTGGTCGCCCGCCTCGCCGACGGTGAACCCGCGGTGTACGGACGCTACGCGCACTGGTGGTCAACCCTGCCGAGCGCGGAGGTGCGGGTCTTTCCCGGCGGTCACCAACCTCTCACGGCCAGTTGATCGCAGCCGCAATCAGGTGCTGCGCACGGTGAGGCGCGTCCAGGCGCCGACGTAGACGCGATCGCCGTCGCTGAGCTGTCGGACCTCGTCGGGTGCCAGCGGCTCGATGTCAGCGTCGGGTTCGACGTCCGGCGCGACGACGAACGTTCCGTTGGTGCTCGCCAGATCGACCACGCTCAACGACGTGCCGTCGGCGACGAGTTGCGCCTGGCGGCGCGAGACGCCGGTGTCGGCATCGAGCGCGATGTCGGCCTTGACGCCCTTCGACTTGCTCGTGCGCCCGATCAGCGACGTCGTGGTGTGCAACGCGACCGTGTACGTGTTGGCCGGCGGCAGGGGCGCATCGGCGAGTGTGCCCTTCAGCTCGTACCACTTCGGATCGACCTCCACCACGACGACCCACGGCACCGTCGCCGGTTCCCCCGCCGGCGCAGGCGACTCGGGTGCGGTCGGCGCCTCGGGGGGTGCCTGGCCGGTCGTGAAGTCGTAGCCGCACTGCTCGCAGAACAGGCTCGCGCCGTCGTTCGATGCGGAGCAGTTGGGGCACTCCACCGCAGCGATGGGAGGTGCAGTGGCCGCAGTGCCCACGACCGGAGCCTTGCCCGTCGCTTCAGGATCCGGAGCCGCAGGAGACGCAGGAGCCGCCGGGGCGGCGCCGATGCGCTCGCCGCAGACGTCACACCACTGCGGATCGCCCGATTCGTGTCCCTGGGAGCACGTCGTGGTGGCCATCAACTCGTCCTCTTGATCCTGGTGGTCTTCGTGCTGCGCGTGTCGAGCGCCATCTCGTCGCTCTTGGCGACGTCCTGGCGCAGTCGCACGGTGCCCGCCTCGACATCGACGACCTCGACCACTTTCGTCAGCAGGCGGGTGGTGTCCTCGTTGCCGGCCTCGTGCGCCAGCTTGGCGGC
>JACDGA010000507.1 GCA_013815505.1 Acidimicrobiia bacterium | reverse complement strand
CCGCCGTGCGGCCGGCCTGCTCGCCGACGAGGTGCCGGAGTGGCGGTTCGAGATGCCGTCGGGGGCGTCGGTGCTGTGGGTCGACACGGGCCTCGACGACGCTGCGCCACTCGAGCACTTCGCCCATCGCCACGGCGTGCACGTCGCATCCGGCTCGATCGCCGCTCCCGGCCCGGACGTCGACGGCCACCTCCGGTTGTGCGTCGACCGCCCGTGGGAGCTCGTCGACGCCGGCCTGCGACGACTCGGCGCGGCGTGGAGAGAGCTGTCGCGGCGCCCTGCTCGCGTCGCCGGCTGATCCTGGCGGAGACGCGCCCGTACAATCCGGCGATGGCGCCCACCGGCAGACGGCAGTTCCTCGGGCGCGCGGCGGTGACGCTCGGGTCCGCCACGCTCGCCCCGTTCGCCATCGCTGGCTGTAGCGACGACGACGGCAACGGCAGCACGGCCACCGGCGGCAACACGGCGAGCAGCGGCGCCGGCACGACCGGTCCTCACGGCACCGGGGGCGCCGCTGACACCAGCGCGTTGCCGACGACAACAGCGGCACCGCCGGCCGTGAGAATCGATCCGGAAGACCCGTCGACGTGGCGGGCCCAGTTCGCGCTCGACGACGACGCGCACTTCGCCGCGTTCACGCTGGCTGCCCACCCCCGTGCCGTCGCCGAGGCGGTCGAGCGCCACCGACGGGGTCTCGACGAGGACACCGACGGCTACCTCCTCGAGCAGGGCTTCGAGCTCGACCAGTCGGTCCTGCGCGACGCGGCCTCGTACCTCGATGCCGACCCCGGCGAGCTCGCGCTCACCGACAGCACGACCATGGGCCTCGGGGTCGTCTACGGCGGCATGCGCTTCGCTGCGGGTGACGAGATCGTCACCACCGAGCACGACTTCTTCGCCACCCATGAGGCGCTGCGGCTGCGCGCGGTGCAGACGGGCGCCAGGATCGAGCGGGTCAGGCTCTACCGCGACCCGGCGACGGCGACCGTCGACGCGATGGTGTCGCGGCTCATCGACGCCGTCACGCCACGAACGCGGCTGATGGCGGTGACGTGGACGCACTCCGGTACGGGCGTCAAGCTGCCGATCGCCGACATCGGTGCCGCCCTCGCCGACGTCAACCGTGACCGTGCGAAGGCCGAGCGCGTCGTGCTGTGCGTCGACGGGGTCCATGCCTTCGGCGTCGAGACGGCGACCCCCGCCGAGCTCGGCTGCGACGTGCTGGTCTCGGGCACGCACAAGTGGCTCTTCGGCCCGCGCGGCACCGGCCTCGTGTGGATCAACCGCGCCGCACTGGCTCGAGTCGACCCGGTGATCCCGCCCTTCGAGGGTGAGAGCTTCGCCGCCTGGCAGAACGAGCGGGCGCCGGAGCCTGCGACATCGGCGACGCGGCTGACGCCCGGCGGGTACCACTCGTTCGAGCATCGGTGGGCGCTCGCCGAGGCGTTCGAGCTGCACCGCCAGATCGGCAAGGAGCGCGTGCGTGAACACACCCACTCCCAGGCGACACAACTCAAGGAAGGTCTCGCCGAGCTCGACGGCGTGCGACTCGTGACGCCGATGTCGCCGGACGTCTCGTCGGGGATCGTCTGCATCGACACGCCGGGTCGTGACCTGCTGGAGGTATTCCTCGAGCTGAAGCGTCGGGGGTACCGGTCGTCGCCGAGCCCGTACCGCACGCAGTACCTGCGCTTCGGTCCGAGCATCGTCACCTCGCCCGACGAGGTCACAGGACTGGTCGACGCACTCGCTGCGATCGTGTGACCGCGCGTTCCCGACGACTCGTCATCCCTTGCGGATGCGGCCACGCATCGCTGCGAAGCACAACGTCATGCTGACGACACCGACGAGTGCGGTGGCGAGCAACGCCTTACCGAGTTCGCCCCACTCCCATCCGCGGAGCACGAGTGCGCGCTCTCCTTCGAGGATGTAGGTGACGGGGTTGAACTTCGCGACGGTCTCGAGCCAGCCCGAGAGCTGTTCGCGAGGCACGTACGACGACGTCAGAAAGAGGAAGGGGAAGAAGAGCAGGAAGCTGGACTGCACTGCTGCGGGATTACCGGTCTTCAGCGCGATGGCGTAGGCGAAGCCCGCATAGGCCAGGCACCACAACG
>JACDGA010000118.1 GCA_013815505.1 Acidimicrobiia bacterium | reverse complement strand
CGGCAGCGGGGGGCGGCGACACAGGGAGGTGGTCGGGCTCCGGCTCGGACGCCACGTCGGGCGCGACCGGGGCGGCCGGTGCGGCCGGCCTGTCCGACTCCAGTTGCAGCGGGGCGACGTGCACCGGTTCGAGCGGGATGTCACCCGTGACGGGTTGCGTGTCGGCGGTCTCGGGTTCTGCGGTCTCGGGTTCGGCGACGACCGCTGGTTCGGGCTCCGGATCGGGGTCCGCAGCGGGAGTTGGTGCGACCACCGCCGGCGGGCCTCCCGGCGGCCTTCCGGCGCGTGCAGTGCCGGGACGATCGACACCGCCCGTCGGATCGGTGGGACGACGCGTCGGCTCGGGCCGCATGGCAGGAGCTGTCACGAGCGGCAGCGGTGTCGGTCGCGGCAGGCGCTCGGCGGCGCGGATCAGCGCCCGCCCGAACTCGGCTGCGGTCCAGCGATCGTTGCGATCGGGCCTCCCGGCCCGCTCGAGCACGGACGCGAGCGCGCCGAGGTCGGCCGACACGGGCGTCAGCTTGCCGATACGTGCCGACAGCGTTGCCACGGTCGAGTCCGCACTGAACGGCACCGAACCGGTCACCGATTCGATCATGCTCAGGGCGAGGGCGTACACGTCGGTCTTGGCGTCGATCGGCTGACCGAGCGCCTGTTCGGGCGAGGCATAGCGGGCGACGTGGGAGCCGACGGTTGCCGGTTCACGCCAGGCGCTCGCGCCGAGCAGTCGAGCGAGCCCGAAGTCCACGACCCGCAGCCGGCGATCGTCACCGAACACGAGCTTCGCCGGGGTCAGCTCGCCGTGCACCAGGTTGCGGCGGTGGGCGTAGTCGAGCGCTCGACAGGCGTCGAGGCCGACAACGAGCGCCTGGGAGGCGTCGAGCAGGCGGCCCCTGTCGAGCAGATCGCGAAGGCTGCCACCGCCGAGGTACTCGACCGCGGCGAACATCGTGACCCTGCCGCCGATGCGGTCCTCGCCCCAGTCGTGCACGGCGGCGATGTTCATGTGCGACAACGTCGTCATCGAGCGCATCACCTGGTCGAAGCGACGCTGGAACTCGGGCAGCTCGGAGATCTCCGGCCGGACGAGCTTCAGCGTGACGGGTCGTTCCAGCTGGATGTCGGTGGCGTCCACCATGACCGTGCTGGAGCCCGATGTCGCGACGCGTTCGATCCGATATCGGTTGGCGACCACGATGCCGACCAGGGTGGGTCGGAAGCTGGATGGTGTGGTCGGCGTCGGGCTTGGACGGGTGCCGTCGTCGTCGAATGCCACAGTGGCGTCACGCTATCGGGTGCCCTCGCGGCGGTGGCGGAGACCCGATCTCACGCCATGATGGGCCCGTGACTGCCGCCATCAGCCGACGTCGGTTCCACATCGACCGCGGCGTGCTCGTCGCAAGTCTCACGATCGCCGCAGGGCTGGCGCTCATCGGCTGGGGCCTCGTCGTGTCCACCACAGGCAACGAGCGTGACCCGCTGCCGGCGGCCATCGAATCCGTCGAACCGGCGCCCCAGGCGAAGCAGGTGCCCCAGCAGGCCGGGCTCGTCATCGACCTCGCCACCGGCCACGAAGCGACGCTGTTCATCGACGAGGTGGAGGTACCGGTGCAACGCCTCGACGAGGTGGCGTCGCTCGACGCCAAGCCCGGCCAGCAGCTCGATCTCCTCCCGGGTGCGGTGTACGAACCGGGCAACGCCACGATCACGTTCACGCCCAACGACGATGCCGTCATCACCACGCTCGAACCGGGCCCGCACCGGGTGCGCGTCACGTATTGGAAGGTCGAGGACGGCCCTGCGCTGTCGACGAGCTACACGTGGGAGTTCGACGTCATCTGACCAGGGCAGTGAGGGTCAGCTGTCGAGCTCGCCCGACGCCAGGAGTGCCAGGAACGCCGCCTCGTCGATCATCGGCACACCGTGGCGCTCGGCGGCACTCACCTTGGAGGCGCCCGGTCCGTCACCGACGACGACGGCGAACGTCTTGGCGCTCACCGAGCCGGGGCTCTTTCCGCCCCTGGCGAGGATCTCGGCGGCGGCGTCGTCGCGTGAGAGCTCCGACAGCGTGCCCGTCACGACGACCGACTTACCGACGAGCACCTGATCGACCCGCTCGCCGGTGGCGTCGGCACCGACCTCGGTGCCGAGCTCCATCCCGCCCGCGCGCAGCCGTTCGATGAACTCCCGGTTCGACGCGAGCGAGAACCAGGTGACGATCGAGTTGGCGATCGTGGCGCCGATCCCCTCGACCTCGGCGAGCGCCTCCTCGCTGGCCACCATCAGCGCGTCGGCCGTGCCGAACTCCGACGCCAGGGCGACGCCAGCCGTGGGTCCGACGTGGCGGATCCCGAGCGCGACGAGCAGGCGGGCGAGCGGCTGATGGCGCGCCGCATCGATGGCGGCGAGCAGCTTCTCGGCGCTCGGACGAGCGAACCCCTCCAGCCCCTCGATCTGGTCGACGGTCAGCGTGAAGATGTCGGCGGCGTCGGTGACGAGACCCGACGAGGTGAGTTGCGCCACGGTGCGGTGGCCGAGCCCCTCGATGTCGAGCGCGCCGCGCGAACCGAAGTGGCTCACCTGCTCGTCGCGCTGGATCGGGCAGGCCGGCTCGACGCAGCGGGTGTCGGCTTCGCCCTCGAGGCGCACGAGCGTGCTGGCCAGCGGGCAGGGGCACGTGACGGGGAACGCCCACGGCGTGCTGTCGGGCGGCCGGGCGGCGAGCACGGGTCCGACGACCTCGGGGATGACGTCGCCGGCCTTGCGGACGATGACGGTGTCGCCGGGTCGCACGTCCTTCGCCACCACCTGGTCCGCGTTGTGCAGCGTGGCGAGCCCCACGGTTGATCCGCCGACGAAGATCGGCTCCAGCACGGCGAACGGTGTCGCCCGTCCCGTGCGCCCGACGGACACCTGGATGTCCTCGAGCCTCGTGGTGCGCTCCTCGGGCGGGAACTTGAAGGCGATCGCCCACCGTGGCGCGCGTGAGGTGGCGCCGAGCTCCTGGCGCAACGCGAGGTCGTCGACCTTGATGACGACGCCGTCGATCTCGTAGTCGAGATCGTGGCGGTGCTGCTCCCAGTGGCGACAGTGGGCGAGCACGTCGTCGAGATCGTCGAGCTCGACGATGTTGGGGTTGACAGCCAAACCGGCGGCGTCGAGCAGCGCCAACGACTCGTGGTGCGTACCGAGCTTCGGTCCACCTCGCACCTCGCCCAGCTGGTACGCCCAGAACGAGAGCTGGCGGTGCGCCGTCACGGCGGCGTCTTTCTGGCGAAGGCTGCCCGCCGCGGCGTTGCGCGGGTTGACGAACCTGCGCGTGCCGGCCTCGTCGGCGGCAGCGTTGAGAGCCTCGAACGATGCCACCGACATGTACACCTCGCCGCGCACCTCCAGCACGTCGGGCACGCCGGCTCCGCCTGGTGCGGCCGCCAACCGTCGTGGAATGTCAGCGATCGTGGCGACGTTGGCTGTCACGTCCTCTCCCACGCGACCGTCGCCGCGTGTCGCTGCTTGCACGTATCGACCGTCCTCGTAGCGCACGGTGACGGCGAGACCGTCGATCTTGAGCTCGCAGACGACCCTCGGCATCTCGCCACCGAGCGCACGTTTCACGCGCTCACCCCAGGCAGCCAGCTCCGGCTGATCCATCGCGTTGTCGAGGCTCGTCATCGGCACGGAGTGACGCACGGGTGAGAACGTGGCGCTCGGCGCGCCCCCGACGGCGCCGCTCGGTGACGACTCGTCGGCCAGCTCGGGGTGCTCCGACTCGACACGCGCCAGCTCGCGGACGAGCAGGTCGTACTCCGCGTCGGGGATCTCCGGCGCGTCCTGTTCGTGGTAGCGGCGGTTGTGGTACGCGACCTGCTCGCGCAGCGTGGCGAGCAGGCCCGCCGGGTCGATCGCCGGTTCCTCGCTGCCCTCGCTCGCGTCCGTCATCGAGCAGTCAGTGTAGAGAGGCGTTCGTCAGCGGTTCAGGCCCGCACGCGACTCCGCCGCCACCCGCTCGGCGAGCTCGGAGGTGAGCTCCAGCACGCGCTGCGCCGCCGCCCGGCTGTGCAACCCGAGACCACACTGCGGCGAGATGATCGAGCGCTGCACGAGTGCGTCGGCATCGACACCGCGCTCGACGAGATCGCGCCACACGCCGGCCAGTGCCCGCCACGATCGATCGGGGGTGTTGAGCACCGGCCCGTCCGTGGCGACGGCGCCCCACACCACCACGCCACCACGGTCGAGGTAGCGCTGGAGGTAGCCGGCGGCGTCGGGCACGGCGCTCGTCACAGGGAGCGACAGCAGCCGTGGGCCCGTCGCCAGCAGGGACGGGATGTCGGCACGATCGCAGCAGTGCAGGCCGACGACGGCGCGGTGCTCCAGCACCGACATCGCCTCGGACACGAGGTCGATGGCGACATCGGGTGCGATCGGGAAGCTCGACGTCATCAGCGACCCGAACGAGGGTTCGTCGACGAGCACGATCTGGCGGCTGTGGGGCAGCCGGCAGGCGACGGCGGTGGCGATGGCGTCGAGGTGGGCACGGACGGCGTTGACCGCGAGCCGGAAGGCGACCGAGCTGGGTGCGCCCGCGCGGCGCAGCGACAACCCGAGCGTCACCGGACCGATGAACTGCCACTTCACGGGCCCGCGATGGTCACGTCGCGCGGCCAGATCGAGGAATGCCCGCAGCCCACCGAACGATTCGCCGCGCAGGTCGGCGCCGACCACGATGTCGCTCCCGAAGCGTGACGGGTCGATCGAGATGCTGCCGTACTGACCCAATGTGACGCCGGGGAGCGAGCCGACGGCCTGGGCGACCATGCCCTCTGCGGGTGAGCGGCGCGGCAGGGACGGGATGCACGGGAGCGTGGTCGCGGCGAAGGCGCACGTCGCCGCCCCGACGGGATCGCGGTGCGGCAGCGATCCGATCGCGGTGGTCGAGCGCGGACCGAAGACGTGCTCGACGCCGCCGTTCACGTCTTCACCGTCCACTTCTCGCTCCCTCGGCTCCACGTCGCATGCAGGTCTCAGCTCGACCGGTGCGGCGTGGTCTCATTCAGCCACGTCGCGCCCGGTCCGGGCGAGTCGAGTGCCCTCACGAGCGCCACGTTGGTCCGGCGGGCGTCCGATCGGCAAATCTCGTGCTGTGGCCGCCCTTCGTCCCACCGTTCGCACGATCGTGCGCTGGCTGCTACCGGCAGCGTGGATCGTCGTCGCGGTCACGGTCGGCCAGGCGGTCGCCGAGGCGCTCGACGGGCGGTCGAGCGCTGTGCGTGTGGTCGCCCTCGGCGGCATCTGGCTCGGATGGGGCATCGCTGCGGTCGCCTGCGTCGTGGCCTCGACCCTGTCGCTGACCGCGGTGCGGGTGCTCGTGCCGAGCTCGATCGGCGTATGGCTGGCGGCACTCGGAGGAGGGGCGTCCGCCAGCGCATCGCTCGTCTCGGCGGCGGCCGCTGCCGTGGCGACGGCGCTGTGCTGTACGCCGGAGGTCGGCATCGAGATGGTGCAGGCCTCGGCGTACGGCGACGAGGTCCGCGTTCCTCTTCGACCGCCCGTCGGCTATGTCGCGGTTGCCACTGCAGCATGGCTCATCTGGTTGGCGGCCGTGATCACCGGACCGTTGCTCGTCGCCGCTGGCGCGTACGTGCCGGGCGTGCCGCTGACCGTGCTGGCCGTCGCGGCCACGGTGCTGCTGCCTCGGCGGTGGCATCAGCTCTCCCGGCGATGGCTCGTGTTCGTGCCGGCGGGCGTCGTCGTCCACGACCCGGTCGTGCTGGCCGAGACGCTCATGGTCCGGCGCCACGACCTGCGTTCCATCTCCCTCGCGCTGTCGGGTAGCGGTGCGACGGATCTCACCGGACCGGCGGCGGGACACGTGCTCGAGATCGTCACCACCGAGCCCGTCCCGGTCCACCTCGCCCCGTCGACGTCGCGGCGCGAGTCGAAGGACCTCA
>JACDGA010000506.1 GCA_013815505.1 Acidimicrobiia bacterium | reverse complement strand
CACTGTGGGAGGGATCGCAGCCGCTGTCGGGTACGCCACGGACAACACGGGCGACCTCCTCGGGCTCGGTCTCGCCGTCGCGCTCACCGGCATCGGCTTCGGCTTCGTCGCCTGGGCGAAGTACCTCGACCTCAACGAGTACGTGCAGCAGGCGAGAGAACCGCTCGCGGTGACCGCCGCCGACCGTGAAGTGTTCGCCGAGGAGCGGGCGCTGACCGACGAGACCCTCGGTCGCCGACGCCTGCTGCTGGCACTGTCAGGCGCGGCGCTTCTCTCGCTCGTCGCCGGGTTCGTCGGACCGATCGGATCACTCGGACCGAAGCCACGCGGCGAGCGCGACCGCACGGCGTGGCGCCAAGGGAGTCGCCTCGTGACGTCCGAGGGCGTCCCGGTCGACGCTGCCTCCGACGGCTTCGACCAGCTCGTTACCGTGTTTCCCGAGGGCGCGGTCGGTCGCGACGACTCGCAAGTCGTGCTGCTGCGGGTGCGTCCCGATCTCCTCAGCGAGCGGACGGTCGAGCAGGGCGCGGTCGAAGGATGGGTCGCCTACTCGAAGATCTGCACGCACGCCGGCTGCTCTGTTGGTCTGTTCGGCATCGACGACCGTCCTCCCGATGTGATCCGCCAGCTCGTGTGCCCCTGTCACCAGTCCGTGTTCGATCCGGTCGACGCCGCCAAGCCCGTCGGTGGGCCGGCGACTCGGTCGCTCCCCCAGCTGCCGCTCGGCATCGACGCCGACGGCAACCTCGTCGCCACTGATGCCTTCGACGGCCCCGTCGGCCCCCTCGCATGGGACGAGGCATGACCTCCGGCCATGCCTCGGTCGGCGGCGCGAGCGCCAGCGAGCCCGACGGAGATGGGGTCTGGGGGCGCGAGCCCCCAGAGAAAGAACGTGTGCCGAACCCGTCGAAGAATGAGATCGAGGCCACGAGCGCCAGCGAGGACACAACTGGCGAGCAGAACGTGCCGAGGGAAGCGCCAGCGACGAGGCACACGCGGCGCGAGGAGAACCGTAGGGCCGACGAGTCCGCCAGCAGTGCGGAAGCGCCAGCGACGAGGCACACGCGGCGCGAGGCGCAAGCGCAGCGGACGCAGAGCCCGCACCGACGCGGCCCGATGGAGCGGTACGTCGAGTCGGTGCTCGGGCGCATGGGGGGCGGATCGGGAGCAGGCAAGGCGCTGCGCAAGGTGTTCCCCAGCCACTTCTCGTTTCTGTGGGGCGAGGTCGCGCTGTACTGCTTCGTCGTGCTGCTGGCGACGGGCACATACCTCACGTTGTTCTTCGAGGGCTCCCAGAGCGAGGTCGTCTATGACGGCTCCTACGAGCCGCTGCGCGGCACGGAGATGTCGGCGGCGTACGCATCGACGCTGCGCGTCTCGTTCGACGTGAAGGGCGGTCTCCTCATCCGCCAGATGCATCACTGGGCGGCGCTCGTGTTCGTCGGCGCCATCGCCCTCCACATGGCGAGGGTGTTCTTCACGGGTGCGTTCCGCAAGCCGCGCGAGATCAACTGGGTCGTCGGCGTGCTGCTGCTCATCCTGTCGCTTGCCGCCGGGTTCACCGGCTACTCGCTCCCCGACGACTTGCTGTCGGGCACCGGGTTGCGCATCACCCACGCGATCATCCTGGCGATCCCGTTCGTCGGCGAGCGGACCACGTACCTGCTGTTCGGCGGCGAGTGGCCAGGCACCGACATCATCGGCCGGCTCTACCCGGTGCACATACTGCTACTCCCGGCGTTGATCGTCGCATTGCTCGGGATGCACCTCGGCCTCGTGTGGCGCCAGAAGCACACCCAGTTCAAGGGGCCGGGCCGAACCGAGCACAACGTCGTCGGCGAGCAGGTGTGGCCCTCGTTCGCGATGAAGTCGATCGGACTGATGTTCATGACCGCCGGTGTGATCACGGCGATGGGCGCGCTCTTCCATGTCAACGCCGTCTGGCTCTACGGGCCGTACGACACGGCGGCGGCGACGTCGTACTCACAGCCCGACTGGTACATCGGGTTCCTCGAGGGTTCGGTGCGGATCTTGCCGCCGTGGGAGACGCGCATCGGCGGTTTCATGATCAACCACCTCGTCTTCTCGGCGATCCTGATCCCCGGCGCGATCTTCGGCGC
>JACDGA010000505.1 GCA_013815505.1 Acidimicrobiia bacterium | reverse complement strand
AGCTCGCCGGTGATGTCGAGCGGCTCGCGGACGAGCTTCTCGACCGTGAGTCGGGGCGACAGGGCGTCGGCTGGATCCTGCATCACCAGTTGGATCCTGCGACGGAGCACTTTGAGCGAGCCGCCACGCCAGGAGGCGGGCAACTCGGCGTCCTCGAGCAGGACGCGCCCGCTGTCGGGAGCGAGGTGGCCGGTGAGGATCTTCGCCAGCGTCGACTTGCCACTGCCGGACGGTCCGATCACGCCGACCGACTCACCCTCGCTGACGGTCAACGACACCTCGTCGAGCGCCTGGACGGCCGGGCCGGCACCGCGGTACAGCTTCGAGACAGCGTCTGCACGCAGCAATACCTTGAGCCCGCCGAAGTGACACGACACCGAGCGGCCTCGCGACTCGGCGAGCTGCGGGCGCGACTCGCGACAGATCGTCTCCGCCTGGGTGCAACGCGGGTGGAACGAGCATCCGGACGGCAACTCGCGCGGGTCGGGGGCTCGTCCTCGAATGGGGCGCAGGTCCTTCGTGGTGCTCATCACTGGGTAGGTGCCCACCAACGCCCAGCTGTAGGGGTGGGCCGGGTCTCCGATCACCTTCGGAGTCGAGCCCAGCTCCATCACTTCCCCGGCGTACATCACCATCACCCGGTCGGCGAGCTGCGATGCGTCGGGCAGGTCGTGGGAGATCACGATGAGCGCGAACCCTCGCCGGGCGGCGAGCGCGCGGATGCGGGCAACGACCTCGAGCCGCGTGGCGGCGTCGAGGCCCGCCGTTGGTTCGTCGAGGATGACCAGCTGCGGGTCGAGGGCAAGCACCATCGCCAACGTCGCCCTCCGCCGCTCGCCACCTGAGAGCTGGTGTGGGTAGCGATCGAGCAACGCCGGGTCGAGTGCCACCTCCTCGGCCAGCACCGACGCCTGCCGGTACGCCTCGGATCGTCTCGCTGCTCGCCGGTCGCGGGCGGGCTCGGCGATCTGCGCACCGATGGTGGCGACGGGGTTGAAGGGCGTGCCCTGAAGGGCGATGGCGGCGGTCGACCAGCGCACGGCACGCAGCGTCGCCGCATCGGCGCCGAGCATCTCGTGACCGTCGATCTTCACGCTGCCCGATGCCTCGGGCGGTTGCACGAGGCCGACGAGGCACAGCGCCATGGTCGACTTCCCGGAGCCGCTCTCCCCCACGATCGCGAGGGAGTCGCCGCCGTCGAGCGTGAAGCTGACGCCGCGCACGGCGTCGACCTCGCCGCCGAACGTGACCCGGAGATCACCGACCTGCACGAGCGCGCGCATGTCAAGTCGATCGCTCATGTCGCCCGCAACCAACGCGGGTTGAACCTCGGTTCGAGCCCGACGCCGACGAACGTGAACCCGAGCACGGTGAGCGCGACGGCGAGGCCCGGTGGGAGCACCCACCACGTCCACATCCCGCTGAAGTAGATGCTCTGCTCGGTCAGCGCACGGTTCAGCATCAGCCCCCAGCTGACACCCGTGGTGTCGCCGACGCCGAGGAACGCGAGACCCGCTTCGAGACCGATGGCGATGCCGGCCCAATTGACGAACCCCACGACGACGAGCGGAGCGAGTCCTGGCACGAGGTGGCGGCGCAGCACGTACAAGGGCCCACCACCGAAGCCTCGGGCGGCGGCGATGTAGCCGTGCTGGCGAAGCGACAGCACCTGGCTGCGCAGGATGCGGGCGTTCGGGGCGATGCCGATGAAGGCGATCACCGCGATCACGGCGAACGAGCTGTCGCCGGCCATCGAGCCGATCAGCACGATGAGCGGCAAGCCCGGCAGCGCGAGCAGCAGGACGACTGCCCAACTCGTCCCACGGTCGGCCAACCCGCCGATGAGCGCCGGCAGCACCCCGACGAGGATCGCTCCCACCATCGTGAGCGATGCAGCCACGAACGCAACGGTGAGCGACACCCTCGTCCCGAACACGAGCTGACTGAAGATGTCGTGACCGGGGATGTCGGTGCCCAACCAGTGACGTGCCGACGGTGACTGCAGCGCCGGGCCGGCGATGGCGTCTGGGTCGTAGGACGACAGCAGCGGTGCGAACACCGCCACGAGCGCGAGGATCCCCAGCACGACGAGACCCACCTCGAAGAGGTGTGAGCGTCCTG
>JACDGA010000504.1 GCA_013815505.1 Acidimicrobiia bacterium | reverse complement strand
GCCGTCGGCACCTCGGCGGTGGCGCCACGCCGGCGACGGCGGCCACCTTCGCGACCGGCCCGTGCGCCCGGAGGCGCCGACGGGTCACGATTCGCCGAGATCCAGGCCGTGCAGTCGCGGTCGTGGCCGGCGAGCACGTCGGCCGCCAACACGGCCGACCTGACCTCGGGGTGCAGCGGGCTCATGATCGCCGACGTCATCCCCGAGGCGATTGCCATCGACAGGAACGTGCCAGTGACGACGTGGCGGTTCGGCAGCCCGAAGCTGATGTTGGAGGCGCCGCACGTCGTGTTCACACCGAGCTCGTCGCGCAACCGGCGGACCAGCGCGAACGCCTGCCGGCCGGCAGTGCCGATCGCCCCGATCGGCATCACGAGCGGATCGACGACAACATCGTGCGCAGGGATGCCGTGGTCGGCGGCCCGCTCGACGATGCGCTTGGCGACGGCGAAGCGGACGTCCATCTCCATCGAGATGCCCGTCTCGTCGTTCGAGACGGCGACGACGGCGGCGCCGTGACGAGCGACGAGGGGCAGCACCCGCTCCATCACCTCGTCCTCGCCGGTGGTGGAGTTGACGAGCGGCTTGCCGTCGTACACGGCGAGGCCAGCCTCCAACGCCTCGATGATCGACGAGTCGATCGACAGCGGCACGTCGGTGACGGCCTGCACGAGCTTGATCGCCGTCGCGAGCATCGCCGGTTCATCGGCGAGCGGCACGCCGGCGTTCACGTCGAGCATCTGCGCCCCTGCAGCGACCTGGGCGATGGCGTCGGCCTCGACGCGCGAGAAGTCACCGGCCTTCATCTCCTCGGCGAGCAGCGTGCGGCCCGTCGGGTTGATGCGCTCACCGATCATCACGAACGGCTCGTCGAACCCGATGATTACCTCTCGCGACGCCGACGACAACACCGTGCGCGTCATGTAATCGCCACCGTGCGAGCGAGGGAGCGCCAGCGAGCGAGCGGCCAACAGCGGCCTGCGTGGCCGGGGAACGCAATGAGCGTCCTGGTCATGACGTCGCCACCTCTGACTTCTCGAGATCCTTCGCCCAGCCGCCGACGAATGCAAGCGCGCCGAGGCGCGCCGGGGGGTAGTCCGCCTCGAGGCGTGCGACTGCGTCGGCGACTGCAGCCTCCGCCTCGCCATCGAGCGGGCGCGACTCTCGACGCCACTGTGCGACGTCGTCCTGCGCGGTGTGGATCCTCGCCTTGCGCTTCGCACGATCGATCGCTCGTTGGAACCGCTCGGCGAGCAGCATCTGACGGCGCTCGCGCCCGACGTGGACGTTCACCTGTGCCGGGATGTCGCGCCACAGGATGACGACGAGCTCGTTGGTGCGGCGAGCCATCAGGCGACCCTCCGCTGCGGTGCGAGGGCCACGCTCACGGCGGTGGCGAGCCCGGCCCTGCCGACGTGCCGGTGCTCGAACGTGAGGTCCAGCTGCCGGGCGGCGTCACGACCCGCCGTGACGACCGCCGGGTCGTCGGACTGCGTCAGCAGCACGACTCGGCGGTAGTTGCCGAAGTACATCGCTGCCAGCTCGGGGTGGCGATCGAGGCCGAGGCCCTCCCACACGAGGGCACGGAAGTGACGGGCAAGGAAGTCGGTGAGGAAGAACGTGCCGAGTTCTTCTGCGCTGAGCCTTGCGAACTCGTGGTGCCCCGCAAACATCTCGTAGCAGTGCGCGCCGGGCAGCCGGGTGGTGCCGGGGCGCGTGTCGAGCAGCGCGTCGAGGTGACCTCCCGTCCCACAGTCGGCGTAGGCGACGAGTGTCGAGCTGGGGACCCCACCGTCGTCGAAGCGGTCGAGCATCGCCGTCACCTCGGGGACGATCCGCTCCGGTCGGTTGTGGAGGTGTGCGGGGAGGTAGGTGACGTCGACGGCATCGCGCAGCCCGGCGGCGTCGAGCACGGCGCGCAGCTCGCCGGCGAGTGCGCCGCAGGCGATCACCCGGGCGCTCATACGGCGACGGACGGGCCGGGGGGCTCGGCAGAGTGGCGACGTCGCGCGGCGACGAGCTCCTTGGCGGTCTCGGCGGCGACGGCGGCGTCGCGGCAATACGCGTCGGCGCCGACGGCCACACTGAACTCCTCGTTGAGCGGCGCACCGCCGACAAGCAC
>JACDGA010000117.1 GCA_013815505.1 Acidimicrobiia bacterium | reverse complement strand
CTGCTTGCGCCGCTGCTGGAGGAGGCCGGTGTCGATCCCGGCGCGCAGCAGCTCGTGAGCCGCAGCGAGGACGGCTGGACGTGCGGCACGCCGGTCGCCGAGGTGATGGACGGGCGCGACTCGATGCTGGCCGTGAGGATGAACGGCGAACCGCTGCCGGTCGACCACGGCTACCCCGTGCGGATGGTCGTGCCCGGCATGTACGGCTACGTGTCGGCGACGAAGTGGGTCGTCGAGATGGAGCTCACCACGTGGGACGCGTTCGACGCCTTCTGGGTGCCACGTGGTTGGGACCAGCAGGCGCCGTTCAAGATGACGTCACGCGTCGACACACCCGGCAACGGTGCGACCGTCGCACCCGGAACGACGGCGATCGCCGGCGTCGCCTGGCATCCCCACATCGGCATCGCTGCCGTGGAGGTGCGCATCGACGACGGCCCGTGGACCGAAGCCCGGCTTGCCGACGTGCCGAGCACCGACACGTGGCGACAGTGGGTCCACGAGTGGAAGGCGACACCCGGTCGCCACGACATCACGGTGCGTGCGGTCAACGAGCTCGACGAACGCCAGATCGAAGACGAGGCGGCCACGGCACCCAACGGCGCCAGTGGCTACCACACGATCGAAGTCGACGTCAGCGACGCCTGATCACTGCGTCAGCTCGGCTGCCTTGGTCGTCAGCGTGTCGATGAGTTCGTCGAAGCTCTTGGCGAAGCTGTCGATGCCCTCGGTCTCGATTCGTACGGCGACGTCGTCCATGTCGACGCCCACATGCTCGAGCGCCGCCCACGTGCCCTGCGCCTCGTCGACGTCCAGGTCGACGGTCCTCGCCAGCGTCCCGTGTTCGTCGAACGCCTCGAGCGTCGGCTCGGGAAGCGTGTCGACGGTGTGCGGGCCGATCAGGTTGTCGACGTAGACCGTGTCGGGGTAGTCGGGGTTCTTCGTCGACGTGCTCGCCCACAGCGGTCGCTGGACGCGCGCTCCCTTGGCGACCAGGGCCTCCCAGCGGGGGCCGCTGAACATCGTCGTGAACTGCCGGTAGGCGAGCTTGGCCTGGGCGATCGCTGCCTTGCCGCGCAGCGCCAGCGCCTCCGAGGTGCCGATCTCGGTGAGTCGCCGGTCGACCTCGGTGTCGACGCGCGACACGAAGAAGCTCGCCACGCTGGCCACCCGCGAGAGGTCCTCGGCGCCGGCGGCGACGTACTGCTCGAGACCGGCGACGTACGCCTCCATCACCGCCTGGTGGCGCGCGAGCGAGAAGATCAGGGTGATGTTGATGTTGCGGCCCTCGGCGATCATCGCCTGGACGGGCCCGAGTCCTTCCTCGGTCGCCGGGATCTTCACCATCACGTTCGGTCGACCGAGTCGCTGGTGCAACCCACGCGCCGCCTCCTCGGTCCCTCCAGCATCACGGGCGAGCCCCGGATCCACCTCGACGCTGACGAAGCCGTCGCCGCCGTCGGAGGACTCGTAAAGGGCGGCGAACGCGTCGCAAGCGCCGTTGATGTCGTCGAGGACGAGCTCCCAGTAGTCGTCGATGATCGGGTGCTCGTCGCTGGCCAGGTCGCGGAACTGGTCGTCGTAGTCGGTGCCGGCGGCGATCGCCTTGGCGAAGATCGTCGGGTTGGAGGTCATACCGCGGACGCCGCGGGCGATGAACTCATCGAGCGCGCCCGATGTGAGATAGCCGCGAGTCAGGTTGTCGAGCCATGGGCTCTGTCCGTACTCGTCGTGCAGGTCCTTGAGGCGATCCATAGATCAATCTCCTTCGTCGTCGTCGAGTGCCAGCAGCGCGAGGGCGCGCGCCGTGACGTGATCGGGGTTGATACCGAGGCGGTCGAGGACCTCCGCACCGGGTGCGCTCACGCCGAAGCGGTCGATGCCGATGCAGTCGTCGGCGTAGCGCTCCCAGCCGAACGTCGTCGCCGCCTCGACGGAGAGCACGGGGACGTCGCCAGGGAAGATCTCGTCGAAGTACGCCTCGTCCTGGCGTTCGAACCGGTCCCAGCTCGGCATGCTGACGACGCGCACGCCGATCGCATGCTCGCCCAGGTGTTCGGCGGCGGTGAGACAGACCGACACCTCGCTGCCCGTCGCGACGAGCACGAGATCGAGCCCCACCCCGGAGTCGGGCTCGGCGACGACGGCGGCGCCGCGTTCGACCGCACTGCCGTCGGTGCACACCGGCAGCGTCTGACGGCTCAGCACGAGGGCGGTCGGCCCGTCGTGGGTGGCGGCGATCCGCCACGCCTGGGCAGTCTCGTTGGCGTCCGCGGGACGGATCACCTGCAGCGCAGGAATCGCCCTGATCGCCGCGAGGTGCTCGACCGGCTGATGCGTCGGACCATCCTCACCGACGCCGACCGAGTCGTGCGTGAACACGAACACCGCCTTCGCCTTCGACATCGCGGCGAGTCGCAGCGTCGGGCGGAGGTAGTCGCTGAACACGAAGAACGTGCCGCCCACCGGCAGGATGCCGCCGTGGCGGCCCATCCCGACGAGGGCTGCGCCCATGGCGTGCTCGCGCACACCGAAGTAGAGCTGGCGACCGCCCGGCTGGTCGACGCGTTGCGCCTGTGCGTCGGCGAGCTTCGTGCCGGTGTTGCCCGTGAGGTCGGCGGCACCCGACACGAGACCGGGCAGCGACCCGGCGGTGGCGTTGATTGCGTCGTTGACGGCGACTCGCGTGGCGATCGGATCGGCGTCACGATCCCACGAGGGCAGCAGGTCGGTCCAACCCGGGACGCCCGGGTCGGAGCTCCATGCCGCGTCCCAACGCTCGCGTGTCGTGTCGTCCATCTCGGCAAGTCGCGTCGACCACGCCGCGACGTCGTCCGCACAGCGATCCTTCACGTGGTCGCGATAGGCGGTGACGAGCGGAGCGGGTGCCCAGAACGGCTCGTCGGGGATGCCCATCAGCTCCTTCGTGCGACGGATGTCGTCGTCGTCGAACGGATCCGCGTGGGCCTTCGGATCGTCGGTGTGGTCGGGCGACGGAGCGCCGATGTGTGAGCGCAGGACGAGCAGACTGGGACGCTCGGTCACGTCCTTCGCAGCCAGTAGCGCCGCTTCGAGCGCGTCGATGTCGTCGGCGATCTCGCCGAGCTCGACGACGTCCCAGCCGTATGCGCGGAACCGCGCGGGGACGTCGTCGCTGTATGCGAGCTCGGTCACGCCGTCGATCGTCACGTGGTTGTCGTCGTAGACGCAGATCATCCGGCCGAGCCCGAGGTGCCCGGCGAGCGACGCCGCCTCGTGGCTGATGCCCTCCATGAAACAGCCGTCGCCGGCGATGACGAACGTGTGGTGATCGATGTGGTCCTGCCCGAACTCGTCGCGCAGCACGCGCTCGGCGATCGCCATGCCGACGGCGTCGCCGAAGCCCTGGCCGAGGGGACCGGTGGTGGCCTCGACCCCCGCCGTGTGCATCGCTTCGGGGTGACCGGGTGTGCGCGACTCGTAGGAGCGAAACGCGCGGAGATCGGCGACGTCGACGCCGAGACCGGTGAGGAACAGCATCGAGTACTGCAGGATCGAGGCGTGTCCGTTGGACAGCACGAAGCGGTCGCGGTCGGGCCACAGCGGTTCGCCCGGGTCGATCTTCATCACGCGCGAGAACAGCGCGTGGGCGAGCGGGGCGAGCGCCATCGCCGTGCCCTGGTGCCCGCTGTTGGCGAGGTGCGGTGCGTCCATCGCCATCCCGCGGATCAACGAGATCGCCTGGGACTCTTGTTCGGCGGTCAACTGCGAGGACACGCAGCGATGGTACCGCTATGCAGCAGGGGGCAGCAGCGTGAACGGCACGAGGTGCCACGGGCCCTGGTCGACACGGCAATGGGCGATCACCTGGCCGTAGTCGTCGAACTCCAGCTCGCCGCGCACCAGCCGATAGGTGAACTTGCCGGGCTCGACCGTGAACGGGCTGACGTTGCGCGCGACCTGCTCGTCGTCCTCGCCGAGACCGCGGCGGAAGATGACCTCGAACACGCCGCTGCCGTCCTCGCCCTCCGGGCAGAAGATGAGTGCGACGAGATGGGGAGTGATGGTGACAGGAGCCGGCGACGGCGCGGCCATGGAGAACATCACCCCCGTGAGATCGATGCGCGTCGAGGGCCCTGGGGCCTGGCGCATCTCGAAGTTCTCCGTGAAGACGGCGGCGACGATGTTCATGCAGCCCTCATCGTGCCACCCGCGCGGGCGATGTGTTGTCGGCGAGCATCGTGATGGCCGACCCGACGAGGAGTGCGAGGAGCACGCTGCGCATGCGGCGGCAGTGTAAGGGGGCCGACCTACTGGTCGGTAGGGCGACAGCGTGGCAGCGGTACGCTGGATCGATGTGACCGTCCCGCAGCGACCGCTTGGCTCGACGCGCGAGCAGATCCTCGACGCGGCGGTCACCCTTTTCGCCGCCAACGGCTACGACCGCACGTCGCTCAACGACATCGCCGCCGAGGTCGGCATCCGTCGACCGAGCCTGCTCCACCACTTCCCGGCGAAGGAGCTGCTCTACCAAGAGGTGTTCGAGCGGTTGCTCTCGGACTGGTTCGCCCGGCTCGACGCCGCGGTCGTCGATCCACAGCGTGGTTGGGAAAAGGTCGAGCTCGTGCTCGAGGCCGGGTTTGACTACTTCGCCGGCAACGCCCACTATGTGCGGCTCGTGCGCCGGGCGGCGCTCGACGGCGGGTCGCACCTGACGCTCGACATCGCCGCTGTGCTGCGACCGATGTTCAACCGCAGCGTGCAGTACTTCGAGCGTGAGATGGCCGCCGGTACGTTCCGCCACCACGAGCCGCGTCAGCTGCTGATCACAGGCTACGGGGCGCTGCTCAGCTGGTTCTCGGACGCTCCTTTCGTCGAGGGGCTGCTCGACGTCGACCCGCTCAGCACCGAATTGCTGCAGGAGCGTCGTGAGCACGTGCTCCACTTCTTCCGCGCTGCACTCGTAGAGTGAGGACCCCACTTCCTATCGTCGCCGCATGACGCGAGCCGACGAGTTCGCCCTTCTCGACGACGAGACGAGGGCGCGATGGATGAAGTTCGCGCGGCCGGGCACGACACTGTTCCCCCAGCTCGTCGGCCTCGTGATCGAGGACGTGCGCGTCGACTACTGCAGGATGCGCCTGCCGTTCCGTCCCGAGCTGTTGCAGGCCGGCGGGATCGTGCACGGCGGCGCGATCGCCACGATCCTCGACTCGGTCATGGTGCCCGCCGTCGGGGCGCCGCTGGCGCGAGAGGCCCGCTTCTCCACCGTCGACATGCAGCTCCAGTACCTCGGCGCCGTACGCGACGAGGACATCGTCGCAGAGGGCTGGGTCACGCGTCGCGGCCGCACCGTCTCGTTCTGTCGCAGTGAGGCGACCGCCGAGCCGAGCGGCAAGGCAGTCGGGGCCGCAATGCTGACGTACCACGTCGCCTCGTAGCAGTCACGGCGTCGCTACCGTGGCGGCCGTGTCCAGGCGCACGCTCTCGGAAGCGGACTCGAAGTCGCTGCTCGCCGACGCAGGAGTCCCAATGCCACTGGAGGCGGTCGTGGCGACAGCGGACGAAGCGGTTGCGGCGGCGGCCGGGATGGGGTTCCCCGTGGTCGCCAAGCTCTGCGGCGACCAGATCGCGCACAAGACCGAGCGCGGGCTCGTCCGCCTGGGACTCACCGACAAAGAGGCGGTGCGGGTCGCGGCACTCGAGCTACTCGGCGCAGCCGCCGACGATGACGGCGACGTCGGCGTCCTCGTCGCACCGATGATTCGTGGCGCCCGCGAGCTCATCGCCGGCGTCGTGCGCGACGAGCTGTTCGGCCCAACCTTGATGTTCGGAATCGGTGGCATCAGCGCCGAGGTGGTGGGCGACGTGGTGTTCCGCCCCGCTCCCGTCGATCGCGATGTCGCTGCGTCGATGCTCGACGAGGTGCGTGCGGCGGCGTTGCTCGGACCGTTCCGTGGCGAGCCCGCCGTGGACCGAGACGGACTCATCGACG
>JACDGA010000503.1 GCA_013815505.1 Acidimicrobiia bacterium | reverse complement strand
TCCCGGCGTCTGGCGCCACCGTCGGCGCTGGCGAGACCATCACCGAGGTCGAGAGCACGAAGTCGGTGTCCGACGTGTACGCGCCGGTCGCTGGCACGGTGGTGGAGGTCAACGACGCCCTCGCCGAGAACCCACAGCTGCTCAACGAGGATCCCTACGGCGACGGCTGGATCTGCGTCATCGAGCTCGACGGGGACGCCGCCTTGGATGCGTTGATGGATGCCGCCTCGTACGCGGCCACGATCGAGGGCTGAGCCCTGGGGGTCTGATGTCCTACGTCCACTGCAACCAGTGCGGTCACCGCAACCCGCCCGACAGCAACTTCTGCTCGAGCTGCGGATCGCCGCTCGACAACCTCGCCGATCGCACGATCACGCTGACACGCGTCGATCCGTTGCAGGACTCGCCGGCTACCGACGACGACGTCGTCGTGCCCGTCGGCGACATCGAACCCGGCACCGCCGTGCTCATCGTGCGTGCGGGAGCTCAGGCCGGGTCACGCTTCACCCTCAAGGACGGCGGGGTGACGCAGCTCGGCCGGCACCCCGACAGCGACATCAGCCTCGACGACATCACGGTGTCGCGCCGCCACGCAGAGATCGAGCACAGTCCCGAGGGCTACGTCGCCCGTGACGCCGGGTCGCTCAACGGCACGTACATCAACCAGGAGCGCAAGGACTCGGGGCCGCTGCATCACGGTGACGAGTTGCAGATCGGCAAGTTCCGGCTCGTCTTCTTCGAGCGCACCGATGGCTGACACCACCGGACATCCGTCGGCGGGTGGGGGGATCCGCCACGAGCTCCCGCACCTGTCGATCGGCGAGGTGCTGGGATTGCTGCTGGAGGAGTTCCCCGACGTCACGATCTCGAAGATCCGCTTCCTCGAGAGCCAGGGTCTGATCGAGCCAGAGCGCACGCCGTCGGGCTACCGCAAGTTCTACGACCACGACGTCCAGCTGCTGGGGCTGATCCTGCGTGAGCAGCGCGAGAACTTTCTTCCGCTGCGCGTGATCAAGGATCGCATCGACTCCGGCGAGATCCTCGCCGAGGAGCAGGCGACGGCGCCGCGAGGCATCCGCAACGTGACCACTGCCGCGGCTGCCAAGGCAGGACAGTCCGGCGACCGCCTCCCCGGCCTCGACGACGGCGCCACCGCCGGTTCTGGTACCGGCACCGAGAGGCCGGTCGCCGGCGAGCCGCTCCTCGGCGCGCCAGCCGAGCCACCGGCGCCGACACTTGATCGCAACGCCCGCACGCCCGACGATGCGGCACCGACGGGGGAGGACAACGTGAGCGAGGACGACACTGACAAGATCGAGCAGGCGGCCGAGCCGGACATGCCCGCGCCGAGACCGACCAAACCGAAAGTGACCAAGCCGAGAGCGACCCAACCGAAAGCGACCCAACCGGACTCGACCGCGCCCGAACCGGACGCGATCGCGCCGGCAACGGCACCGGCGCGCACGGAACCCGACGAGGCAGAACTCGAGCGCGCAGAGCCCGCCGATGGACTCGTCGACGCCGCCGAGCTCGCCCGCTCGGCAAATGCCACCCCAGCGCAGATCGACGCCCTCTGCAGCTACGGCCTGATCTCGACGACGAACCATCTCGGCGACGCGCTCTTCGACGAGGACGCGGTCGCAGTGACGTCGCTGTGCGCCCGACTGATGGACCTCGGCATCGACGCTCGGCACCTGCGCGGCTGGCGGACGTCGGCCGATCGAGAGGTCGGGCTGTTCGAGGGCCTGACGCTGCCGTTGCTGCGACAGCGCAACCCGCACGGTCGCGAGCTGGCCCGCGACCGTCTCGTCGAGCTCAACGACCTGGGCACGAAGCTGCGCGGCACGCTGATGGACCTCGCGCTCCGCGAGCACTTCGCCCCTTGAACCTCGCACGCGCCGAAGCGACGTCTCGCGGTACGATCGAACCATGGTGCCGCTGGAGTTGATCGGCGTCCGGGTGGAGGTTCCGGCCAACACCCCGATGGTTCTCCTGCGCGAGCCGGAGGGACGCCGCCGGCTGCTGCCGATCCTCATCGGCACGGCGGAAGCCACCGCGATCCACACGTCGCTCGAGGGGCTCGAGCCGCCTCGCCCGCTCACGCATGACCTGATGGCCATCCTGCT
>JACDGA010000502.1 GCA_013815505.1 Acidimicrobiia bacterium | reverse complement strand
CCCGCACACCCAACGCAGTGGCGCTGATCGACGACGACGGTGCCGTGACAGCCGCGCAGCTGCAGCGCCGGATCTCGGCGTTCACGGGGTTGCTCCACGCGGAAGGTGTCGCTGTGGGCGACGCCGTCGGTGTGATGTGTCGCAACGGCCGGCGCTTCGTCCACGCCGTGATGGCGGTGTCACGCCTCGGTGCCGACCTCGTGCTGTTGAACAACGAGTTCGCCGCCGACTCGCTCGGTGCGACAGCGGCGCACGAGGGCCTGGTCACCCTGATCCACGACGACGAGTTCGCCGATCGCGTGGCGAGCAGCGGCTTCGCAGGGCGGACGGTGAGCAGTGAGCGATCGCTGACCGCTGACGGCGACGACCGCGCCGTCCCACGCGTGCGGCGCCCGGGTGCGATCGTCGTGTTGACCTCGGGCACGACGGGCGCGGCGAAGGGCGCCCGCCAGCGCGAGACGAGTCCTGCGCAGGTGGTGCCCATCACCTCGCTCGTGCGTGCGATGCGGCTGCGGGCGGGCGAGCCGATGCTCGTCCTGCCACCGATGTTCCACGGCTACGGGCTCGGATTCATGCTCCTTGGGCTCGGCACCGGTGCGCCGGTCGTGACGTCACGTCGCTACGACGCCGCGCGCGCCGCGCAGCTCGCACGGGAACACGAGGTGACGACGATCGTCGCCGTGCCGCCGATGCTGCCCCAGCTCGTCGACGCGCTCGACAGTGACATTGACGGTGGGCCTCGCCCGCTACCGGCGCTGCGCTGCGTGATCTCGGGCGCCGGTCTGCTGCACCCCACCGTGAGCGAGCGGGTGCGGCTGCGCCTCGGCGACGTGCTGTTCAACTTCTACGGATCGAGCGAAGAGGGGTGGTCGACGCTCGCCACACCGGACGACCTTCGGCGCGCGCCGGGCACGATCGGTCGTGCGGTCGCCGGCGTCGAGGTGGCGATCCTCGGCGCCGACGGCATGGCGGTGCCCGACGGTGAGGTGGGCCATCTGTGCGTGCGGAGCAACCTCTCGTTCAGCGGGTACACCGGCGGCGGTGCGCGCGCCCGGCGCGGCGGCATGCTCGACTCCGGCGACCTCGCCCATCGTGACGCCGACGGGTTGCTCTTCGTCGACGGGCGAGCCGATGGGATGGTCGTGACGGGCGGCGAGAACGTCATGCTGAGCGAGGTCGAAGACACCCTGCTCGCCCATCCCGACGTGATCGATGCCCGCGTCGACGGTGTCCCCGACGAGGCGTACGGGACGCGGCTCGAGGCCTCGGTCGTGCTGTCCGACGAGGGACGAGGCCGCACCGACGCGACGGCGCTGCAACGCCACGTCGAGGATCGGTTGGCGCGGTTCAAGATCCCGAGACGGGTGCACTTCGTCGACGAGCTGGCGGTCACCGCGACCGGAAAGCACGTCCGTCCGAAACCCACTTGAATCGCGCGAGCTCGGCTTGGCACACTTTTCCCTCGACCACGACTGCTCACCGCGAAGGAGGTGCCACATGAGGATGTTCACGACAGCGATCACAGACCGTGACGCGTGGATCCTTGCCGTCGGCGCCGCCGCGGCGACGCTCCCGGGTCCACTCGTCAACGCCTGACCCGGCCACCGTCGCCTCGGCCACCGTCGCCTCGACGGTGACTCGTCCGTTGACCTGATCAGCCAACCGGTGTCGTCGGCGCGACTCGTCGCGAACGACGACGTCGGTGCAGCGGCTGATCGCACCACAACCCACACCGCTCGGGCGCGACACCTCGCGCGCGGGCATGCACGAAGGAAACCAACACCATGTACGCACTCGACCCAACCGTCGCCAAGGCTCTGCACGAGTACCGCCGTGAGCGGCTCTCGCCGGATGTCCATGGCGTCCATGTGCGGCGTGACCGTCGGTGCCTGCCTCGGATCCACATCGAGTGGCCTCCGTGGACGGTACGGGTCCGCCGCAAGACGGTCGCTCGCCAGAGCGCCTAGGCAGCAACGAGCGAGGAGGGGCACCACGCCCGGGGGTGCCCCCTCCTCTGCTCGTCGAACGGTCTGGGCGGGATCCGTTCCAACAGGTGCGAGAAATCCCGCCCAGACGTCTGGGTGGGACGGATCCCGCCCAGACGGTGGTGGGGAAGTGTGCCACTCGTCACA
>JACDGA010000501.1 GCA_013815505.1 Acidimicrobiia bacterium | reverse complement strand
AGTTGGTCACGATGTCGGGGCGTGACGTCGAGCTCGGCCCCTGCTACCGCGGCGACGCGACGATCTCGCTCTTCGATTCGCCCACCGAGGAGCTGTCGCGGTTGGCGCCGATCGAGATGATCGGCGGTTACTGGCGGGAGGTCGGCACCACGTTCGCCGGCGGCACCACCCTCCTCAACCAGAACCGCACCGCCAGACTCGACCCAGCCATGGTCGCCGAATGAGCGGGCCCGCGCCGGGCGGTGACCTCGGGCCTGACGATGCGGACATCACGGATCCCGACACGTACGTCGACGGGGTCCCGCACGCCACGTTCGCTCGCATGCGGCGCGAGGCGCCCGTGTCGTTCGTCGAGGAGTCCGATGGCGGCGCCGGGTTCTGGGCCGTCGTCGGTTACCAGGACCTGCTGACGGTCAGCCGCAACGTCGACGTCTTCTCGTCGTCGAGAGGCATCCGTCTCGAGGAGATGTCCGACGACGAGTCCGCGGCCCGGCGCACGATGATGGAGCTCGACCCGCCCGAACACACCGCCTACCGGCGGCTCGTGTCGAAGCCGTTCAGTCGCAAGGCGGTGTACGCCTACGAGGACGTGATCCGTCAGCTCGCCAGGGTCGTGATCGACGAGGCGCTGGCGGAGGAGCGCTTCGACTACGTCGAGCGGATCGCCCGGCAGCTGCCGATGCGGATGCTCGGCGCACTGCTCGGCGTGCCCGACGACGACGGGCCGTGGCTCGTCGAACAGGGTGACGCGATGTTGGGCAACACCGACCCCGACTTCACCACCCATCCAGTCGATCTCGTCGACACCGAGGAGTTCCGCCTCATCCCGTTCCGCAGCCCGGCGGGGATCAGGCTGTTCGAGTACGCCGAGGGCCAGGCGCAGTTGCGTCGCGACGACCTCACCGGCGACGTGATCTCCGACCTGCTGCGTCCGAAGGTCGACGGTGAGGCCCTGACCGAGCACGAGTTCAACAACTTCTTCACGCTGCTCGTCGCCGCCGGCAACGACACCACCCGGTACACGATGGCTGCCGGGTTGAAGGCGTTGATCGAGCGGCCCGACCAGCTCGACGAACTGCGCCGGGCGATCGCCGAGGGCAGATCCGACGTGGTGGCGACGGCCGTCGACGAGATCCTGCGCTGGGGTTCGGTGACGATGCACTTCCGCCGCACCGCGCTCACCGACACCGAGCTCGGCGGCCAGCAGATCCACGCCGGCGACAAGGTCGTGATGTGGTTCATCAGCGCCGACTACGACGACGCGCAGTTCCCGGACCCGTTCACGTTCGACATCCATCGCGCCCCCAACGCCCACGTCGCGTTCGGGTTGATGAGCCCGCACCTGTGCCTCGGTGCCCAGCTCGCCCGGATGGAGATCAAGATCCTCCTCGAAGAGCTGTTGCCGAAGCTCGCCGACGTCACGTTCGACGGCGAGATCGCCCGCCTCCGCTCCAACTTCATCGCCGGCATCAAACGTCTCCCAATCCACGTCACCCCCACCTGAGGCACCGGTCCGGGGTCACCGCTCCCTCGGCTGTGTCAGAGCGCGCGCTGACGCAGGCGCATCCTTCTCCGCGTTGGGGTGGTGCACTCTCCCTGTCGTGACGTCGGACACAGGCGGCGGTCGGACGTTGCCTTCAAGCTCACTTGAACTCTTACGCTCATCGACATGAACGGCATCGACACGTGGATGGCACTGCGCAGCGCGATGCAGGACGATGGACGATCCCGGCGCGACATCAACCGTGAGACGGTACGCCGGGTCTGGTCCTTCGCCCGCCCTCACCGCAGGACGATCGTCGCCTTCCTCGCTCTCGCCACGGCCGGCGCAGTGCTCGGCGTCGCGACGCCGCTCGTCGCCGGCAGCGCCGTCGACGCCATCGTCGAGGGACGCGGCACGGGCGTCGTGGTCGCCCTCGCAGCGGTGATCGCCGTCATCGCCGTCGTCGATTCGGCCGTCGGGCTGCTCGAAAGGTGGAAGTCGTCGCAGCTCGGCGAAGGGCTCATCCTCGACCTGCGGCGCAGGGTGTTCGACCACGTCCAGCGAATGCCGATCGCGTTCTTCACGAGAACCCACACCGGCGCACTCGTCAGCAGGTTGAACAACGACGTGATCGGTGCGCAGCGAGCGT
>JACDGA010000500.1 GCA_013815505.1 Acidimicrobiia bacterium | reverse complement strand
TGGGTGCCGCGCTGTCGTCCGAGACGATCCCGCAGCTCGGGTGCCAGATCGTCGTGGGTGCGGCCAACAACCAGCTGGCGACGCCCGAGTGCGCCCACCTGCTGGCCGGGCGCGGGATCCTGTACGTGCCCGACTACCTCGCCAACGCCGGCGGCGTGATCAACATCGCCGAGGAGCAGGGTGGGTATGACGAAGACCGGGCGAGGATGCGAGTCGAATCGATCTACGACCGCACGCTCGACGTCCTGCGCACGGCGGACGAGGAGCACCTGGAGCCCGTCACGGCAGCGGAGGCGATCGCGATGCGACGTCTCGCCGCCGCGAACGATGCGTGACGTCATGACCGATTGCGGTGAGCGCGGCGAGCGAGGCGACCACACTGACGCACGCCATTGCGACCGCAGCAGGCGCGGTGAGGGTCGACGATCCGATCGCGAACCCCAAGTCGATCTCGTTCTCGACTCGTTGGGGGAGGAAGTGCGCCGGCCACAGGCACATGGTCGCCACCGCGGCGAACGGGAGCACCATTGACCAGACGCGGTCGAGCCCGATGGCGAAGTACGTCGCAATGACGCCGAGAGCCGGCAGCAGGTATCGCGCGTGGGCGCTGCCACCTCCTGCGACGTGATTGACCATCATCGCGACGGTCGCGGCGAGCACGCTGACGCCGATCACGAGGCATGCCGTCGTTGAATCCCACCGTGGCCGGCTCCTCGCTGCCATCACGGCGAGGCCGAGGGCCGCGGCGATCCCGAACCCCGCCGCGACGAAGGACGCCGTGCCGTGGTAGAGAGAGCCCGGGACGGTGCTCACGGTGAATTGCTCGTACGCGTCCGACCAGAACGTGGCGGTGGTGACGACGTCGAACGCGCTGCCGTAGGGCGTGCGATCGAAGTACTCGAAGAGGAACGACGATCCGGTGAGATCTCCGTACAGCGCGACGCTTCGGGCGTAGAACCAGCCGAACGTCAACGCAGCGGGGAGAAGGCCGACGGCGAGCACGGTGGCGGCGTCACGGAATCGCGCCGGACGAGTGCCCATCGGGCGCATCGCCCGGAACACCGCAGCCAGCACGACGACGAGCACGGCGATGAACATCGACGCGGCGCGGGCTCCCGCTGCAACCACCGAGGCTGTCCCGAGCACCACCAGGTCCGTCCGCTGGAAGCCGTTCGTGACGAGCCGCATCGCGCCATACGTCACGGCCGTCGCAGCGGCGAACCCGAGACCATCGTTCATGCCCGCGGCGAACGTCGCATGCCCGAGCGGCAGGAACCCGGCGAGGGCCGTTGCTGTCAGCGCGAGCCTGCGCGAACGGCGGGTGATCAGGTTCGCCAGCGCGTACGTGTACACCAGTCCCGCCGTGGCGAAGGCGATGTTCGCGATCCGCACGAACATCAGGCCGCCGTCCATCCTCCCGAGCCCGTTCGAGATCCAGGTAAGCGGTGCCACGGCGACGTAGAACAACGGCGGGTGGTTGGCGACCCACACCGAGCGGTGCTCACGATCCGCGGCGCCGGCGATCGTCGCCCGCCAGTCGGAGGCGTCGGTGGGTGGATCGACGGCATCGGTGATCTCGGGCAGCCGCCCCGACGCCACGGCGTGCGCGTACCCGAGGTGAGCGCTCTCGTCGGGACCGTAGAACGGCTCCATCTGCAGTGCGAACAGGAGCGAGGCGGCGAAGAACGCCACCAAGACGGCGACGAGGCCGGCACGCTCGAGGCCGAACGCCCGAGCAGGCGTGCGGGCACTCGTCGGCGCATCCACGCGATCAGTTGCGCATGTTCTCGAACTGGAGGGGGATGCCGAGGTCTTCGGACTTGAGCACCGACATCGTCGCCTGCAGATCGTCACGCTTCTTCGCCGACACCCTGATCGACTCGCCCTGGGTCTGGCTGCTGACGCCCTTCGGCGCCTTCGCCTTGATCAGCTTGTTGATCTCGCGGGCCTTGTCCGAGCCGATGCCGACCGTGATCGTCGCCACCTGGCGCACCGTGTCACCGCTCGCGGACTCGATGTCGGCGTAGTCGAGTCCCTTCAGCGAGATGCCGCGCTTGACGAGACGCTCCTCGAGCACCTGGCGCACCGCCTTCAGCCGGTCGTCACTCACGCTGCGCAGCGTCAGCACGAGCTCG
>JACDGA010000116.1 GCA_013815505.1 Acidimicrobiia bacterium | reverse complement strand
GGCACCCCCCTGATCACTGCGCGGCGGGCAGCGACTCAGCCCGACAGCGTGGCAACGCTGACGATGCCCGGCGCCTGGCGCAACGTGTCGACCACGTCGGACGCCGCCCGTTGCGTCGTGGCGATCATCATCACCGCCGTGCCGACCTCCTCGGCGCGACCGACGTCCATGTCGTCGATGTTGACGCCGGCGGTGCCGAGGGTCGTGCCGACGGTGCCAATCACGCCGGGACGATCGTCGTTGACGACCATCAGCAGGTGCTCGGCAGGCGGGATGTCGCACGTGTGCTCGTCGACCATCACGAGACGCTGCTGGTTGCGACGGCCGACCAGCGTGGCGCTCATCGCGTGCCCGCCACCGCGCACGGTGACGAGGTTGACGTAGTCGCTCGACGTGGTGCTGTTGACCTCCCGCACGTCGACACCGCGATCCTTGGCGATCTGAGGGGCATTGACGTACGTGACCGGCTCATCGGTGGTGTGGCCGAAGTAGCCCTTCAGCAGCGCCAGCCCGAGGATGCGGGTGTCGTAGCCGCCGATCTCGCCCTCGACGCTGATCTCGAGCGACGACGGCATCCCGCCCACGAGCGAGGCGAACAGGCGGCCGAGCCGCTCGGCGAGCGGGAGGTGTGGGCGCAGCGTCTCGCTCGCCTCCGCCGCGCTGATGTTGACGGCGTACGGCACGAACTCGCCCGCCAGGGCGAGCTGCACCATGTCGGCGATGGTGTCGCCCGCCTTGTCCTGCGCCTCGCGAGTGCTGGCGCCGAGGTGCGGCGTGGCGACCACGGACGGCAGCTCGAACAGCGGCGACGACGTCGTCGGTTCGGTCTCGAACACGTCGAGCGCGGCTCCCGCCACGACGCCGTCGCGGATGCACTCAGCCAGTGCGGCCTCGTCGACGATGCCACCGCGAGCGACGTTGATGACCCGCAGCGAGGGCTTCGCCTTGAGCAGCAGGTCGCGCCCGATGATGCCGATCGTCTCAGGCGTGCGCGGCAGGTGGATCGTGAGGAAGTCGGCAACGGCGACGACGCCGTCGAGGTCGACCAGTTCGACTCCGAGCTGACGGGCGCGATCCGCCGAGATGTACGGGTCGAAGGCGACGAGACGCATCCCGAACGACTTCGCCCGCTCGGCCACGAGCTTGCCGATGCGGCCGAGACCGACGATGCCGAGCGTCTTGTCGGCGAGCTCGACACCCTCCCACTGCGACCGCTCCCAGCGACCTTCGACGAGCGCCATGTGCGCCTGGGGCACGTTGCGCGCCTGCGCCAGCAACAGCGCCATCGTGTGCTCGGCAGCCGAGAGCACATTGCTCTGCGGGGCGTTGACCACCATCACACCACGCTGGGTGGCCGCCGCGATGTCGACGTTGTCGAGACCGATGCCGGCACGGCCGACGACGACGAGGTCACCTGCGGCGGCCAGCACAGCGTCGTTCACCTGCGTCGCCGAGCGGATGATGAGGGCGTGCGCACCCTCGACGGCCCCGAGCAGCGCCTCCTCCGACAGATCGGTGCGCACGTCGACGTCGTGCCCAGCTGCGCGCAGCCTGTCGAGCCCTGCGTCGGCGATTCGTTCAGTGACGAGGATGCGCGCCATATGTCATCATGCTTACCGGCACCCAGTGAGGCGTCCAACTGCGTCCTCGGGTTGCGTGCCGATCCCCCTCATGAACGATTCTCGCGACGTGTCCCCAGACGCTCCCGATGTGACCATCAGGACCATCGACGAGCCCGCCCAGCTCGCCAGGACGATCGAGCTGTTCCACGAGATCTGGGGTTCGCCAAAGCCGATGGTGACCGTCGAGTTGTTGCGAGCCATCAACCACGCCGGAGGATTCACGGCCGCGGCGTACGTCGACGACGAGATGGTCGGCGCCTCGTTCGGTTTTCTCGGCATGCACCGCGACGAACCGGCCCTGCACAGCCACGTCACCGGCGTCACCTCGAAGCTGCGCTCGTCGGGCATCGGCCAGGCGATGAAGCGGCGCCAGCGGGCGTGGGCCGCAGAGCGCGGCCTGCGCTGGGTCACCTGGACATTCGATCCGCTCGTGCGGGCGAACGCCTGGTTCAATCTCGAGGTGCTCGGGGCAACGGTCGACGAGTACCTCGTCGACTTCTACGGACCGCTCGACGACGAGATCAACGCCGCCGACGAGACCGACCGCATCCTCGTGGCCTGGCCGACCCGCCGTGACCTCACGCCGATCGCGATGCCACGACTCGACGGCGAGCTGACACTCATCGAGACACCGCACGACATCGTCGAGCTGCGTCGCAGCGATCCTGCGATGGCGCAGCAGTGGCGCACGCGGGTGCGGCAGGAGCTCGGCGAACGGCTCGCCGCCGGTGCCACCGTGATCGGTTTCACCCGCACCGGCGAGTACCGGCTGCTGCCGGGCGCCACGCCGAAGCCGGCGTCGTGAACGCCGGTGCCATCGTCGGCGTCGAGCTGCGACGCATCGCGCTCGATCTCGTGACGCCGTTCCGCACGAGCTTCGGCGAGCAGACGTCGCGCGACGTGCTACTCGTCGCCGTCACCGTCGACCACGACGGCGCGGTCACCACGGGATGGGGCGAGTGCGTTGCGCTGTCCGATCCGCACTACTCGCCAGAGTTCGTCGACGGCGCGCAGCTCGTGCTCGCCGAGCACCTCGTCCCGCTCGCTCGCGCCGCCCCGCTGACGGCGGAGGCGCTGCACGATCGCTTGGCGGGCGTCAAGGGTCACCAGATGGCCAAGGCGGCGCTGGAGATGGCGCTGCTCGACGCCGAGCTCCGTCATGCCGGCAGGTCGTTCGGCGAGTGGCTCGGCGTCACCCGCACGACGGTCCCGTCCGGCGTCAGCGTTGGGATCTTCGACGAGACCGAGCGCCTGCTCGCCGAGGTCGCCGACTACCTCGCTGCCGGCTACGCCCGCATCAAGCTGAAGATCCAGCCGGGCTGGGACCTCGAACAGGTGGCCGCGGTGCGCTCCCTCGTCGGTGCCGAGGCGGCGCTGCAGGTCGATGCGAACACCGCCTACACGCGCGACGACATCGGCCACCTCTGCGCGCTCGACGAGTTCGATCTGCTACTGATCGAGCAGCCGCTCGCCGAGGACGACCTGCTCGGCCACGTCCAACTCGCGCGAGCGAGTCGCACGCCGGTGTGCCTCGACGAGTCGATCCACTCACTGCGGATCGCGCTCGACGCCATCGAGCTGGGCGCCTGCAGCATCGTCAACATCAAGCCGGGGCGAGTCGGCGGCTACCTGGAGGCGCGGCGCATCCACGACGCCTGCGTCACCCGTGAGGTGGCGGTGTGGTGCGGCGGGATGCTGGAGACCGGCATCGGCCGCGCTGCCAACGTCGCGCTCGCCGCGCTCGACGGGTTCACGCTGCCCGGCGACATCAGCGGCGCCGACCGGTTCTGGCAGCGCGACATCGTCGTCGACCCGATCGTCATGCGCGACGGCGAGGTGACGGTGCCGTCGACGCCGGGACTCGGCTTCGACCTCGACATGGACTTCCTCGACGCCATCACGACTGCGACGAACACGGCCTAGTCTCGCCTCCATGTCCGTGGAGGCGCACCCCTTTCTCTCCGACGCCTGGATCGCCGCGGCGAGGTCGATCCGCGAGGAGCACGACGAAGCCCCACCCGTGGCCGTCGAGATCCGGATGAACCAGGTCATCACGGACGTGCCGTTCGGCGAGGGCACGGTGCACAGCTACATGGACACGTCCTCGGGTGCGCTCGTGCTCGAACTCGGCGAACTCGACGACCCCGACGTCACCATCACCACGGATTACCTGACGGCGAAGGCGATCTTCGTCGACCAGGACCCGGCAGTGGCGATGCAGGCGTTCATGAGCGGCAAGATCCGCGTGCAGGGCGACATGATGAAGCTGTTGGCGTTGCAGACGGTGGCGCCGTCGGACCCCGGGGCTCGCGACGTCGCCGAGAAGATCCGCGCCATCACGGCGGCCTGAGGGGGTCTCAGCCACCGTTCGCCGGCGACAGCCCCCCCAGCGCGCCGGCGAGCCCGTCCACCGTCCACGCCTCGGTGTGCTCGATCGACTCGCCGATCTCCCACGGCCGCACCCGGCGGATGACGCCACCCTGCACGAAGAACGTCTCGCCCGTGAGCGGGCAACCGGCGGTGGACAGGTAGGCGACGAGCGGCGAGACGTTGGCAGGGTCCCACTCGTCGAAGCGGCCCTCCTGGGGCGCCATGATGTCCTCGAGGCCCGGCGACGCCAGCGTCAACCGGGTACGAGCGGCGGGCGCGATGCAGTTGCTCGTCACGTCGTAGCGGGCCAGCTCCTTCGCCACGATCTGACTGAACGTGGCGATGCCGCTCTTCGCCGCGCCGTAGTTGCTCTGGCCAGGGTTGGCGAAGAGGCCCGACGTCGACGACGTGTGCACGACGTTGCGATGTCGACCTCGGCCCGCCTTGTGCTCGTCGCGCCAGCGCGCCCCGGCCCAGCGGGTCATCGCGAAGTGTCCCTTCAGGTGCACGGCGACGACGTGGTCCCACTCGTCCTCGGTCATGTTGACGACGGCACGGTCGCGCAGGATGCCGGCGTTGTTGACGAGTACGTCGAGGTCACCGAACGCCTCGACCGCGGCGCCGACGAGCGCCTCGGCGTCCGACCACTTGCTCACGTCGTGGGTCGAGGCAACGGCCTCCCCGCCGCGCTGGCGGATCTCGGCGGCAACCTCCTGTGCGGTCGACTCGTCGTCTCGTTCACCGTCGCTCTCGCTGCCGGTGTCGTTGACGACGACACGCGCCCCCTCGTCGGCGAAGAACAACGCGTGGGCCCTGCCGAGCCCGCGGCCCGCGCCGGTGATGATCGCCACTCGTCCGTCGAGCGATGGCATAGGACGTCTCCTCCTCGGTGAGCGGCACGGTAGCTCAGAGGAAGACGAGGTCGACGTCCGAGTTGCGCGCGATCTGGTCGCCCGCTTCCGCCTCCGTCCCGTCGACCCGCACCCGGAACAGCTCGCCCTGTGTCGAACCGAGCACCTCGCCCCGCTGCAGACCCGATTCTTCGAGCTTGCGCACGACCTGGCGGAAGTTGAGACCGTCGAGGTTGGGGAACGTCACAAGGTCGCGTCCCTTCGACACGATGACCGTCACGGTCGCCCCTCGCTCGACCCTGCTGTCGATCCTCGGACGCTGGCGGACGACGAGGTCTTCTTCGATGAGGTTGCTGAACACCCGCTCGGCGAGTTGCAGCTCGAGCCCCAGCTCTTCCAGACGGCCCCGCGCCTGGGCGATGCTGAGCGTGCGGAGATCGGGCACCGTTCTCGGTCGCGGGCCACGTGACAGCGCGAGCTCGATCTCGGTTCCCGGCTCGACCTCGTCGCCGGCGATGCTCGACAACTGACCGGCCACGTTCCATGTCACGACCGAGCCGGGGGCCACCCGCTCGTCGTGGACGCGCTCGACGGTGGAGACCTCCATCCGCAGCCGCTCGAAGCGACGGCGCGCGTCGGCGCCCGTGATCCCGCGGACGTCGGGGAGCGCACGCAGCCGCGGGCCATCGCTGACGACGAGGAAGAACGGCTCGCCCTCGGCGAGTTGCTCGCCTGACGTCGGCGACGACCGGACGACCTGGCCGGCATCGGGTTCGTCGTCGCTGCGCTCGCGTCGGATCTGCACCTCCCAGTCGAACTCACTCACCGCCGCGCGGGCGCGCTGCTCGGTGAGCCCAGTGAGGTCGGGCACCTCGTGCCGCTCGGTGCGCAGCAGCAGGTAGGCGAGCACGACGGCAGCGGCCACGGCGACAGCGAGGAACAGCGAGACCAGCACCCTCGGCCACCATCGTCGCGACTCCTTCGTGGGAGCGGGCGGTGTTGTGGCCGTGGGCGGGGCGGCGTCGCGCGCCGTCTCGCCCGATGGGTCGGCGTCGGGCGCGTCAGGCCTCGTGGTGACGATCGTCGGCGTGGCGCCGACTGCCGGAGCCACGATCGTGGTGGTGTCGGCAGCGGGGGGCGGCGGCGCAGGGA
>JACDGA010000115.1 GCA_013815505.1 Acidimicrobiia bacterium | reverse complement strand
GCTTCGATCGCCTCGATCGCGTCGACAGCCGGCGAGTCGGCGGCGATCTCGAATGGTTCGGCGATGGCGTAGAGAGTGAACTCGTAGCGGTGGGCGCCGTCACCGGGTGGCGGACATGCCGGCGCCCAGCCGACCTCGCCCGCCGAGTTGACCGCCTCGACGAACGGGCCGCCCGGCGCGTCGGGGAGGAACGAGCCGGTTGCGGGATCGAGACTGGCGACCACCCAGTGCACGAATCCGCCGGCGTCGGGGTCGCGCACGACGAGCGCGAGTTGCTGCGTGCCGGCCGGCACGTCGAGCCAGCTGATCTGTGGAGCGAGGCCCGCCCCGTCGCACGAGTAGCGCCTGCCCATCTTCTCTTTGAACGGCAACGAGAGCGTCAGGCCACCGTCGTCCGCGGAGGTGCCACTGGCGTCACCCGACACCGGCGCCGTGCCCGCGCCCGACCCAGCGGTCGTCGGCGCCGTGGTGGCCGACGGGGGCGGTGGCCGCATCTCGCGTCCTTCGTCGGTGCGGCACGCCGCCGTGATCGTCGCCAGCCCGAGCGCGACCCCGACCACGGAGACACCCAGCAGGCTTCGTCGCATGGCACGAGCGTACGCGTCCGACCTGGCCCGGTCGGCGCACCGCCTCGACAGATAGCCTGCACTGCGTGTCTGAACCGCTCGTGCTGCTCAGCGTCCACGCCCATCCCGACGACGAAGCGTCGAAGGGTGCGCCAACCATCGCCCGCTATCACGCAGAGGGCGTGCGGACGGTTCTCGTCTGTTGCACGGGAGGCGAGGAGGGTGACCTCCAGAACCCGTCCTTGCGCGAACCCGGTCAGCCGTTCCACGGCCTCACGCCCGAGCAGGAGAAGGCGATGCTCGCCGAGCTGCGCCCGAGCGAGCTGGCAGCGTCGGCGGCCGCCATCGGCTTCGACGAGACGATCATGCTCGGCTACCGCGATTCGGGGATGGCGGAGTCACCGAGCAACGAGAACCCGGAGTCGTTCCACCAGGCCGATCTCGACGAGGCAGTCGGCAGGCTCGTCGCCATCATCCGCCGTGAACGTCCCCAGGTGATCCTGACGTACGGCGACGATCAGAGCATCTACCCGCACCCCGATCACCTGCGCGTCCACGACATCAGCGTGCCGGCGTTCGATCGCGCCGGCGACCCCGACTGGTACCCGGAGGCGGGAGCGCCGTTCCAACCGTCGAAGCTGTACTACACGACGTGGTCGCAGTCCCGGATGCAGGCGGTGCACGAGGCGCTGCTGCGGCTGCGTGGCGCCTCGCCGTACGACGAGAAGTGGCTCGACCGCCCGAACCAGGACGACCGCATCACGACCCGACTCGACGTGCGCCCGACGCTCGGCGCTCGCACCGCTGCGCTGCGCGCCCACGCGACGCAGGTGGATCCCACCGAAGCGTTCTGGTTCGGGCTGTCAGACGACGAGCTCGCCGACGTCTACCCATACGAGGACTGGATCCTCGCCCGCTCGCTCGTCGGTGACATCCCGGCGAGCGACGACGTCGAGGACGACCTGTTCGCAGGGATCTGCGAGACGGCCCAGCGCCCGTGACGTCGCCGACGTCGGTGCAGTACCGGGTGGTCGTCGCCAAGCGGGACGAGCGAGTCGAAGGCCCCGACGACGCCGACGTGGTCATCACGGTCCCACTCGCCGACGTGTCGGCCGACGACTTCGACGCCCGCGTCGCGTACATGCGCGGCCGCCTCAAGGCCGCCGGTCACACGGGCGCGCTGTTCGAGCTGTTGAAGTCGGGCGACGTCGACCGCGCGCTCAGCTCGCTCGCATCGCGTCCCTGAGATCGCGATAGCCGATCAGCTCGGCGCCACAGTCTGCGAGCATCGATCGCAGCTTGTCGTCGCTCGTGACGAGGTCGAGGTCGTCGATCCATCCCTCCGCCGCCCGCGAGATCGCCCGCACCTCTGGGGTGTCGACGACTGGCTGCACGTGCAGCTCGGTGACACCCGGAGCGAGGTCGGCGAGCGCGGCGTAGATGCGGTCGCGGCTGCCGGCGCGCCAATCGTGGTCGAAGTGATCGGGGAACACGACGCCGTCCTGCGCCGCGAGCGAACGGAACGGGAACCCGGCCTGCGCATGCGTGATCGTGGATGGCAACCGGACGGGCAGCGCAAACTCGACGGCGAGCTCGAGGTAGATGTCGAAGAACTCGGGCCGCAGCGTGATGGCCGTGAGGTGCGGCGCGAGATGAGTGACGTCGATGCCCCACGCCAGCGCGCGCTCGATCTGCGCCCTGCACTCGCGCAGCACCTCCTCGCTGTCGGCGTGCTCCCACAGATCGGCGATGCCACGGGGGAAGCCTCCTTCGCCCGACAGCAGCGATGGCGCCTGGGTGATCGGTCCCCAGCGGTAATCCTCGTGCTCGGCGTTGAGCGTGAGATGCACGCCGAGGTCGTCGCCGTCGTACATCCGGGCGGCGTGGTGCGACCATGGTGCGGGCACCATCAGCGAGGCGCACGTGGCGACTCCGTCGCGCAGCGCGGCGTAGACGCCGACGTTGGCGGCGTGGCAGGCGCCCAGATCGTCACACGAGATGATGACCAGCTTGGTGTCGGGCGAACGGCCCAGCCGTTCGGCGAGCGAGCGTCCCGGCCGATCGGCAGGCGAGCGCCCCAGCCGATTGGCGGGAGACGTGGTCACAGCGTGACGTTACCGGCGGCCCGGTGTCAGTTGACCTGCCGCTTGTTGCCGTCCCAGAACGGCTCGCGGAGCTTGAACTTCTGCAGCTTCCCGGTCGCGGTGCGCGCCAGCTCGGTGCGGAACTCGACCCGCTTCGGACACTTGTAGCCGGCGAGCCGCTCTTTGCACCACGTGATCACGTCGGCCTCGGTGAGTGGCGACTGCTCGGACTTGACGACGAGCGCAGTGACCAGCTCGCCCCACTTCTCGTCGGGGACGCCGATGACGGCGACCTCGCTGACGTCGGGGTGCTGGAACACGGCGTCTTCGACCTCGATCGACGAGACGTTCTCACCGCCTGAGATGATGACGTCCTTCTTGCGGTCCGAGATGTTGACGTACTCGTCGTCGTCGACGAAGCCGCCGTCGCCCGTGTGGAAGAACCCGTCGACGATGGCCTCTGCGGTGGCGTCCGGCTGCTCCCAGTAGCCCTCCATCACGACGTTCGACCGGGCGAGCACCTCGCCGTCGTCGCTGATCCCCATCGTGCAACCGATCGCCGCACCGCCTGCCCTGCCGAGCTTGACGGCCCGTTCGGCGGGGGAGAGGTCGTCGAACTCGGCCCTCGCACGGTTGATCGTGAGCAGTGGCGCCGTCTCGGTGAGCCCGTAGATCTGGTTGAACTGCCAGCCGAGGTCGGTCTCCACGCGCTCGATGGTGCGCGTCGGCGGTGGTGCACCGGCGACCACGATGCGCATTGTGCCGGCGCCAGGGATGTCGCCGTCCCATTGCTCTGCGGCGTCGAGCACCATGTTGACGACGGCGGGCGCGCCGCACAGCAGCGTCACCCCGTGCTGGTCGATGCGGCGCAGGATCTCGCTCCCGTCGACCTTGCGCACCACGATGTGACGGCCGCCCATGCCGGTGACGGCGTACACCATGCCCCATCCGTTGCAGTGGAACTGCGGCAGCGTGTGGAGATAGACGTCGCGGTCGGTGACGCCCATGTGCCATCCGAACGTCGTGGCGTTGAGCCAGATGTTGCGATGCGTCAGCTGCACACCCTTCGGTCGAGCCGTCGTCCCCGACGTGTAGTTGACGGTGGCGGTCGCGTCCTCGTCGGGTTCCCACGGCTTGGGTTCGGCGTCGAAGTCCATCGTCGCCGCGTCGCCGTCGCTGCCGATGGTGAAGCGGTGCGTCGCCGTGAGCCCTGCGAGCGTCCCTTCGAGCTCGGGGTCGACGAGGACGACGCTGGCGCCGCTGTGCTCGACGATGTACTCGACCTCCGCCCGGGCGAGCCGGAAGTTGACGGGGACGAGAATGCGTCCCGATCCCGACACGCCGAAGAACGCCGTGAGCAGTCGTGCCGAGTTGTGGCTCACCATCGCCACGCGCTCGCCGGGGGCGACGCCGAGCCGGTCGAGGCCGGCTGCCATGGCTCGCGCCCGCCTCGCGATCTCGGCGTACGTCACCTCGCCCCACGACTCGGCCGGTTGTTCGGGTTCGTCGACGACGCCGATGCGGTCGCCGTAGAGGGCGGCCGCCCTGTCGAGGAAGTCGTTGGCGGTGAGTGCAACCTTCACGAGCTGAAAGCTAGTTGGCGCATGCCGACCACAGCCCGAGCCGAGCGCGCTGGGCTCGGCGGGCGGCGTCGACGATGGCCGGCCGGCGGGCGATGTTGGGTCCGATGAACAGCGGCGTCGCGTAGCCCTCGGCGACGAGGTGGGCGTTGACGAACACGTCGTCGCCAGCGCCGGGCCCGGCGCCGGGAACTTGGACGTAGGCGAGGATCCGCCCGTAGTCGTCGCGCCCGACGATGTCGCGCTCGAGGCGCACCGTGGAGCCCGGCGGTAGGAGCGTCTCGGTGAGTCGGCGGGCCTCGTCGCCGAAGCACTCGCCGGGCGAGTCCGGATGGGCGATCTCGGGCGTGTCGATGCCGAGCAGCCGCACCCGTTCGACGCCGCCTGCGATGCGGACGTCGATCGTGTCGCCGTCGATCACGACATCGACGATCGCAACCCCCGGCGCCCGGTCCGGCGCCGATCCACTGCACCCCACCGCTGCCAGTTCCATCACAGCCGCCGCCAACAGCACCAGAATCCGGCCCACCACCCGTCTGGGTGGGATCTCTCCCATCGCGCCGTCTGGGTGGGATCTCTTGCAGGGGTTGAGAGACATCACGCCCAGACGAACGAGTGCACCCCCGTCGGTACGCTGCCGGCGTGGGTGAGATCGCTGCGGTGGTGTTGGCAGCGGGGGCGTCATCGCGCCTCGGGCGCCCGAAGCAGGCGCTGTCGTTCGGGGACGTGACGCTGCTCGAGCACGTCGTGCGCACTGTCGAGTCGTCCGGAGTGGACAGGGTGATCGTGGTCGTCAACGCGACGTTGGACGGCGTCGCGCCCGAACGTCCGGGCCGGGCACGGTTCGTCGTCAACCACCACGCGGCCACGGGAGCAGCGTCGTCGCTGCAGACCGGGATCGCCGCCGCTGCGGACGCCGGTTCTGGTTACCCCGAGGCGGCGGTCGTCGTGCTCGGCGACATGCCCGACGTCGATGCGACCGCGATCGACCGTGCGGTGAGCGCCTGGCGCAGGTCGCGGCCCTGGGCTGCGATGTCGACGTACGACGACGCCGGGATCGCCCATCCGATGGTGTTCTCCGCCGACGCCTTCGGCGACCTCGCCTCGGCCCGCGGCGACAAATCGGTCTGGCGCATGCTTCGCCAGCGCCACGACGTGGTGCACGTCGCGCAGCCCGGCCCCACGCCACCCGACGTGGACACATGGGACGACTATGCGGCCCTGTGCGCGGCGCACGGATTCACCCCCGACCTCACCCCTCGATGAGCGGTCGCCACTGTCGTGGCTCGGCAATGCGCGGGCCAACCGTCAGCGCCAGCAGGGAGCGGGGATCAGGCGAGGCGGCGGGAGAGGTCGACGAGCTGTCGCAGCAACGCGAGCTCGGTGTCGACGTGCCTGACGACCAGTTCGTCGGCGACCGCGCCGACGGCGCGCGTGAGCCGTCGCCTGGTCGCCGCCGCACGACGCCGGGCGCCGGCGGCGTTGATCGATCGTGATGCGGCAGCGCACAGCAGTCCCGCCAGTGCGCCACCCAGCGCCAGCACCGTGGGCAGTGGTAGCGCACCGACGTGGGGGACAGGCAGGTCGGGGAGCCCGAACCAGGCCACGACGCCCATCGCCACCAGCCAGGCGAGGCCCACCACCATCGCCGCGGCGAGCAGCCACTGCAGCGAGCCGGCGGCCGTCCACCACCGTGGGCGCTCCATTGCCAGGTCCGTTGCCCCGATGGCTCGGTCGAGCGCATCGCTCACGTCGGCGCGCGACGG
>JACDGA010000499.1 GCA_013815505.1 Acidimicrobiia bacterium | reverse complement strand
GGTATGCGCTCGTCCCCGGAACGGGCCCTGTGAAGTCCGTTCCGGGGGTGCTCTCAGCTGACGGGCGTGGACTGCAGGTCCTTGACGTCCTGAGTCGTCAGGCAGTGGCCGCCGATGCCCCACTCGCCACTCTCGACCTCTTCGATCGTCACCCAGGTCACCTGGCGCATGGCCTCGCCTTCGATGCTCACCATGGTGTCGGTGAGCTTGCTGATCATGTCCTGCTTTTCCTCGGCGTTGAAGACGCCCTTGATGAGCTTGACGTTCACGAACGGCATGATGTGTTCTCCTTGATGTCAGTTTTCGATCCGACAGGGATCGATGTCGCTCATGATGCGGAACGACCGTTGTGAGTTCGCGGCGGTTCGCTTGCGGGTCCCCTGCAACGAGCAGTCCATCCATTGCTGGGCGTTGCCGCGAGCGTCTGTCAGGCTTCCGACGGTGACCCTGACCGTGAGAGTGCTGGGGCCGTTGGTCGTCGAACGCGACGGTGTTCCAGTTGCCATTGGTGGAGCGAAGTCGCGCCTGCTGTTGGCGGTGCTCGTCGCGCGCCAAGCGGACGGCGTCACGTCCGATCAGCTGTGTGATGCGTTGTGGGGTGCCACGCAGCCGAGGACGGCGCGGACGACCGTGCAGAGCCATCTCTCGCGCTTGCGGCGGATCCTGGCACCAGAGATTCGAATCGAGTCGCACGCATCGCGCTATTCCCTGGTTGCGCCGGCTTCTACTGTTGACGCGGGTCAATTCGAGGACGCCATTGCCTCGGCAGGCCCGTCCGCCAGTGTCGCCGTCGGCGCCGAGCTCGGCGCGGCGTTGGGGTGGTGGCGCGGCCCGGCGTTTGCCGAGATGGCTGAGAACGAGTGGATCTGGCCCGAGGCCGTTCGGCTCGACGAGTTGCGTCTCGCTACGACGGAGCGGTGGATCGACGCCCGACTTCTGGCCGACGACGATGTTGACCTCATCGCCGACCTCGACCGTCTCGTCACGGTGCACCCGCTACGCGAGTGCTTCTGGCGTCAGCTGATGTTGGCTCTCTACCGCTCGGGCCGACAGGCCGAGGCGCTGCGACGGGCGACACAACTGTCTCGCCTTCTGCGCGACGAGCTCGGGCTCGATCTCTCACCGATTGCCCGCGACCTCGAGCACCGGATTCTCTCCGACGACCCGTCGCTGCGAGCGCCGACCGCCCGACCACCCGTCGCCGTGAGCCGGGTGCTCGAGCCGCCGACCAGGCTCGTCGGAAGGGACGTCGACATCGAGCGGCTGAACTCGCTGCTGTCCACCCAACGGCTGGTCACACTCGTCGGGCCGGGCGGTGTCGGCAAGACACGTCTGGCCCGTCGCCTGGGAGCCGACTACAGCGCGACAGGACTTCCGGCGGCGCTCATCGAGCTCGCCGCCGTCCGTGAGCCGACGTCGATCGCTCCCGCCGTCGCGACGGCGCTGGACGTGCAGCAACGTCAGCACGGGAGCGTCGAGGACACGCTCACCGAGTTCTTGCGCGACCGTGAGCAACTCGTCGTGCTCGACAACTGCGAACACGTGATTGGTGCCGTCGCACGTCTCGCCGCCCTCCTGAACACAGCGTGCCCGGAGCTGCGGTTGCTGGCGACGTCGAGGGAGCCGCTCGGCGTGCCGGGTGAGACGGTGTACACCGTGGCGCCGCTCGGCGTCGCCGATGACGACGAGATCGGTGATCTCGCTGCGTCCCCCGCGGTGCAGCTGTTCTGCGAGCGGGCGACCTCCGCCCGCCCCGACTTCGTCGTCACGCCGCCGCTCATGCCCGTGCTCGTGCGGTTGTGCCGGCGGCTCGACGGCCTGCCGTTGGCGATCGAGCTGGCTGCCGTCCGGGCCCGATCTCTCGGCCTCGAGGCGATGCTCGAGCGGCTGGATCGACGATTCAGCCTGCTCGACGCAGGCCCGCGGCATGGCGATCCGCGTCATCACAACCTGCAGAACTTGGTGCAGTGGTCCTACGACCTCCTCGCCCCGGATCAGCAGCGGCTGTTCGCTCGACTGTCGATCTTCGCCGGGAGCTTCGAGCTCGACGCCGTCGAAGCCGTCTGCTCGCTGGACGACGATCCGGCCGATGTGCTCTTCGATTTGATCGATCGCTCGATGGTGCAGGTCGTCAGTCTCGACGA
>JACDGA010000498.1 GCA_013815505.1 Acidimicrobiia bacterium | reverse complement strand
TCGGCGACCGACCCCGAACTCACCGAGCTCGCCGGTCCGCTGATCACGTGGCACACGCACGAGAACCTCTGCTGGACGGGTGGCGAGGACGGTCCGATCGTCGTCGGCACAGCCGATCGGCAGGAGGACTGCCCTGAGGGCTCGGTGCTCACGGGCGGCGGCAAGCCGATGGCGCACGTGTGGATCGCGCCGCACGAATGTGGGCCGTTCGCCGCGCTCGAAGGGCACGGCGCGGGCCAAGTGGGTGACGGCACCACAACGCGAACCGACGTGTGCTCGCAAGGCCACCACACCGACGGCGAGGACGCAAACGCAGGCAAGAAGGGTGACCCAGAAGCGCAGGCTGTCGCACCCAAGCGTTACGACCCGAAGAAGCCGATCGACCTCAGTGGCGTCAAGGGCGTGAGCCTGGAGCAGCAGGCGAGAGCCGAGAATCTCATCGCCATCACGCTGAACCGCCTGCCGAGGTACGCCAGCACCGACACTGCTTACGCCGACGGGTTCCGCAGCATCGGCGACGCCGCCACCGGCTACGAGCACTACATCAACTGGTCGTACATCAACGACGAGCACGAGCTCAATCCCGACTTTCCCGAGAGCGTCGTGTACCAGGCCGACCCCGAGACCGGAGAGCGCACGCTCGTGGCGGCGATGTTCCTGCTCTCCAACGACAAGAACCTCGACAACGCACCCGACCTCGGCGGATCACTCACGCAGTGGCACGTCCACGAGAACCTGTGCTTCTCGGCCGATCCCGCCGACGCGCCGGCCGGAGAGCCGGCGCAGGTGCTCGTGGTCGGTCTGACCAACGGCGACGGAACGTGCGGCGTCGGCGTGAAGCTACGCGAAAGCCCGATGATCCACGTCTGGATCATCCCGCACAAGTGTGGTCCGTTCTCCGCCCTCGACGGCATCGGTGCCGGACAGGTGCGAGTCGGCGAGGAACAAGCCTGCGACGAGGCCCACGGCAGTCATTGATCGTGCGGGCTCGTCGTCCGCTTCGCTTTCTCCTCGCGCCTTGTGCGACTCGTCGCTGGCGCTTCCCTCGTCGCCGCGCCGGGGCCGATCCCTATCTAGGCGGAGTTTTCGGGTCTCGTCCAGAAGGCGGCGAGTTGGAGGGCGCCGAGGAGTACGCCGGCGGCGGCGATCGCCATGCCGACGTAGCCGTCGAGCTTGACGTCGAGATCGAGGGCATGGTCGATCGACGCCTGACCGGGTCCGAGCGTCGCCAGCACGACGGCGAACACTGCAAGCGTGGCGACGTACTCGTAGCCCTCGTCGGGCCGCTTGAACACGAAGAAGCCGACGAAGCGGTGGATCGCACCGAACGCCACGGTCATCGTCGTGACGAGGCCCATCGCGGCGAACGACGTCAACAGGCCGGCGACGAGGCCTGCGCCCACGGCCAGCTCTCCGAACGCCGACAAGGTGGCGTTGAGGCGCGGCTGACGGAACCCCACCGAGGCGAACCACTTCGCCGTGCCGTCGATGCTGCGAGCGTGGTTGAGACCGTGCAGCAGCATCACCACGCCGAGCCACACACGGCCGAGCAGCAGCGCCCAGTCGTACGCGCTCATCGTCGCGGGTCAGCCGTCAGCCGTAGTACTTGCGGTCGAGGTCGCGGATGCGGCCGGCGAGCGACGCGAGCAACTTGATCGCCAGCCCCGGTGCCTCGTCGATGATGCCGATGAAGTGGCGTTGCTCGAGCACGAACATCGTGCAGTCCGTGTCGCACACGGCGGTTGCCGTGCGGGGCCCGTGGTCGAGCAGTGACAGCTCGCCCAGCACGTCACCCGGGCCGAGCGTGGCGACCTTGCGGCCGTTGCGCTTCAGCGTCACGGTGCCGTCGAGGATCACGAAGGCCTCGCGGCCGGTCTGACCCTGGTCGACCACGAGCGATCCCGCGGTCATCGTGACCTCGTCGCCCGATCGAGCAACCTTCTCCAAGGCCTTCTTCGACAGCCCGGCGAACAACGGGACCTTGCTGAGATGTTCCAGGTGCTGCTTACGGCTCGCCATGGAGCGAAACCATAGTGCTCTCAGGTACCGGCCTGGTGCGCCACTTTGGCGGCCGCGGCGGCGATCTCGTCCGCATCGCCGAGGTACTCGGCGGATGTCACGCCCAGCGCGTCGTCGAAGCGATACA
>JACDGA010000497.1 GCA_013815505.1 Acidimicrobiia bacterium | reverse complement strand
GAGTGGCACCGCGTCGAGTGGCACCGCGTCGAGTGACACCGCGTCGAGTGACACCGCGTCGAGCGGCACCGCGGCCAGCGGGAGCGAATCGGCGACGGGCATCACGGTGGACACGAGCGTGACGGTGGACGACCCGCTCGTCGAGGAGGCCGCGATGCAGTACACGGAGTACGTCCGTGGCCAGACGGACCTCATCGTCAGCGACGCGAAGGTGTTCACCGATGCCGTGCGCGCCAACGACATCGACGCCGCGAAGGCGGCGTACGCCCCCTCGCGCCAGGCATGGGAGCGGATCGAGCCGATCGCCGGCCTCGTGGAGGACATCGACGTCGCCGTTGACGCCCGGGTCGACAACTTCGAGAGCGAGGACGACCCGGCGTGGACGGGCTGGCACAAGCTGGAGTACCTCGTCTACGACGTCGGCGACATCGGCCCCGAGTCCGGCGCCACCGAGCTCGCCGACCAGCTCGACGCCGACCTCGCCACGCTGCAGGAGACGATGACGTCGACCGACATCCCCGCCGCGGCCATCCCCGTCGGTGCCTCCGAGCTGATCGAGGAGGTCTCCGGCGGCAAGCTCACGGGCGAGGAGGACCGCTACTCGGGCACCGATCTGTGGGACATCGCCGCCAACGTCGACGGCTCGCACGCGGCGTTCGAGACGCTCGAGGGCGCCGTCGAGGCGAAGGACCCCGAGCTCGTCGAGCGCATCGAGGCCGGCTTCGAGGACGCCGACGAGCTGATCGAGAAGTACGAGGACGGCGACGGCTACCAGTCATTCGACGAGCTGACGGAGGAGGACTCCGACGCCTTCAAGACGACGCTCGGCTCGCTCGCCGAAGACCTCGCCCTGGTGTCCGGCGTCCTCGGGCTCGAGTGATGGAACACTGACGCCGTGACTGTCGACCGGCGCACGTTCCTGCGTGGGGCGCTCGCCGGCGGCGCCACGCTCGGTGTCGGCGCCTGCCGCAGCGGCGACGACGCCTCGCCGCCAACGTCCGCACCGGGCGACCGAACCGACACGACCGGCTCGACCGACCCCGACGCCCCCGACGGTCGGGCGAACCTGGGTGGTGGCGAGTACCTCGAGTTCGAGGGGCGACACCAGACCGGCATCGCCGCACCGACGACGGAGGACGGGCTGCTCGTCGCGTTCCGCTGCACGGCGTCGGATCGTGACGAGCTGGCTGCCATGTTCCAGGCGCTCACCGACGAATCACGCCGGCTGATGACCGGTGAGCCCTACGAGGAGCGCGAGCCGGCATTCCCACCGCTGCACACCGGCCACGTCGGCAACCCGGCGCCCCCGGTGAGCCTCTCCGTGGTGACCTCCGTCGGGGCATCGCTCTTCGACGATCGCTTCGGTCTCGCAGACCGTCGACCGCGTGATCTCGTGAAGATGCCCTTCCTCGCCAACGACCGGCTCGACCCGGAGCGGTCGCACGGCGACGTGCTGCTGACCATCGCCAGTGGTCACGAGGACGTCAACCTCTTTGCGCTGCGTCAGCTGATGCGGGTCACGCGCAGCTCGCTCACGCTGCACTGGATGCTGGAGGGATACAACCGCCGAACCGAGGCCCGCAAGGGCGAAGCGGGCGTGCGCAACCTCATGGGGTTCGTGGATGGCACGAGCAACCTCGACCACGAGGATGGCGCGGCGATGGACCGCTACGTGTGGGTCGCCGACGGGGATCGCGAACCGGCGTGGGCGACGGACGGCAGCTACCACGTCGTGCGCGTGATCCGCATGCTCGTCGAGTTCTGGGACAGGACCACGCTGTCCGAGCAGGAGGCGCTGATCGGGCGCCGCAAGGAGACCGGCGCACCGCTCGACGGTGGCGCGGAGCTGGACGTCCCCGACTTCGGCGCAGATCCCGACGGCGCGCTCACGCCACTCGAAGCCCACATCCGTCTCGCCAACCCACGAACGACGAAGACCGACGACGACCTCCTGTTCCGTAGAGGGCTCAACTTCTCCCGCGGCTTCGACCGCGACGGCCTGCTCGACCAGGGCCTCGCCTTCGCGTCGTTCCAGCGCCGGATGAGTCAGTTCCTCAACACGCAGGAACGGCTCGCCGGTGAGCCGCTGGAGGAGTACATCCGGCCACAGGGCGGCGGCTTCTTCTTCGCCCTTCCCGGTGTGACCGAC
>JACDGA010000114.1 GCA_013815505.1 Acidimicrobiia bacterium | reverse complement strand
AGCCAGGCCATGACCCGCAGGTCGTCGCGGACGCGTCGGGCGACCGTCGGCCGCTGCACCTTGACGACGACGGACTCTCCGCTGTGGAGCACGGCGGCGTGGACCTGGGCGATCGAGGCGGCCGCCAGCGGGACCTCGTCGAAGGAGGAGAAGACGTCGTCGAGACGCTGCCCGAGATCCTCCTCGACGGTGCGCCGCACTGTGTCGATCGTCTCGGACGGCACCTGGTCGCGACACAGCCGGAACTCGCCGACGAGCTCGGGAGGGAACAGGCCCTCGCCGGCGGAGATGATCTGCGCCAACTTGATGTACGTCGGTCCGAGCGCTTCGGCGGCGAGGCGAAGGCGCCGCGAGAGGTCGGCGCGCGACGCTGCCGCGTCGTCGTCGTCGAAGCGGCCGAGACGCTTGCGCCACTGCCATGCCGCGAGCGCGCTGCCGAGTCGTCCGGCGACGACGGCGCCACGCGCCCCCGGCGGCAGGCGTGACGGCTGGGTCGCGGAGCGCATCTCGTCGAGCGCTTCGGCGCGGAGACGAGCTGCGTCAGGCAGCCAGGCGATGCGATCCCTCACGAGCACCCAGGGGCCATCGGTGGTGAACATGCCCCAGTCGTCGGATTCGTGCACGTTCCCCATCATGGCCAATGCTGACCCGATGCACACCGCGACGACCGGGCCGCTCGACGGGGTGCGGATCGTCGAGCTGGGGATCTGGGTCGCCGCGCCCGCTGCGGCGGGCATCTGCGCCGACTGGGGCGCCGACGTGATCAAGGTCGAGGCGCCGGGTGGTGATCCGCAACGCTCGATCTTCGGGGCGATCGGCGTGCGCGACCAGGTCGGCGTGCCGCCGTTCGAGGTCGACAACCGGGGCAAGCGATCCGTGGTGCTCGACCTGCACAGCGACGACGGCACGGCGGCGATGGAGCGGCTTCTCGGTGAGGCCGACGTGTTCGTCACCAACCTCCGCACGGCCGCGCTGCGCAGGCTCGGTCTCGACCACGACGCGGTGCTCGCGCGCCTTCCAGCGCTCGTCTACGCCTCGATCACCGGCTACGGCCTCGAGGGCCCGGATGCCGACCGTCCCGGCTACGACGTCGGCGCGTTCTACGCCAGGTCCGGCGTCGCCGACACGATCGTTCCCGACGGCGAGTACCCACCCATCCTGCGCAGTGGCTTCGGCGACCACGTGACCGGCCTCTCGCTCGTCGCCGGCATCACCGCCAAGCTGTTCGAGCGCACGTCGACCGGCAAGGGTGGGCTCGTCACCACGAGCCTGTTGCGCAACGGCGCCTACGCGCTGGCGTGGGACATCGGCATCCAGCTGCGGTTCGGGCGGCGCGAGGAGACGCGCGATCGGCATCACTCGGGCGCGCCGCTCGTCAACTGCTACCGCAGCGCCGACGGCCGCGGCTTCTGGCTGCTCTGCGTCGAGGCCGATCGGCACTGGCCGAAGCTGCTCGCCGCGATCGGCCGCGCCGAGCTCGCAGACGACGAGCGGTTCAATTCGGCGCACACACGCCGCCGCAACAGTGCGGCGCTGATCGAGGTGCTCGACGCCGAGTTCGGGCGGGCACCGTTCGACGAGCTCACGGCCCGCTTCGACGAGGCCGACGTGTGGTGGGCACCGATCAACTCGATCCCCGACGTCATCGCCGACCCTCAGGCCCGCGCCGCTGGCGTGTTCGTCGACATGGTGCCCGGTGCGGACGGCGAGCCCTACGAAGCCGTCAACTCGCCCGTCGACTTCGGCGGCTACGAGTTCACACCTGGTGCGGTGCCGGTGCTCGGCGCCGACGAGCCACGATTCCGCGCGCCCGGCGCGCCCGGCGCGCCCGGCTCGGCGGGTTGAGCGACGACGCGGCTCAGCCGTCGTCGGACGAGGCGTCGGCAGTCGCGCCGGGCACGCGTGTCCCCACCGTCCACTCCCGACCCTCGGGATCTCGCACCCGGCTGCGGTAGTTCGTAGCCGTCGTGGTCGCTGAAAAGGATGATCGCCGCGCCGCCGAGGCGCAGCTCGGCGTGAGCGATTCCGCCCGACAACTTCACAGGAAGCAGAATGCCGTCCATGCTCGCCGAGGCCACACGACTCGCTGAACGTCCAACGAACGCCCAGATCGTCGAGCGCATGCGTCGTCGGGTGGATGCGACCGGGAGCGACGTGTCCTCGGCGGACATCGTCGAGGTGCTTCGCAGCGAGCGCGCTCGGCAGTGATCGTCGTCGACGCGTCGGTGCTTGTCGCTGCATCGGTGCTGGCTGACGACGCGGCCGACTGGGCTCGACAGGTGATCGTCGTCGATGATCTCGCCGCGCCCCACCTCGCGCCGGTCGAGGCCCAGCAGGCGATCCGCCGGCTCCTGCAGCGCGATGCGATCGGCGTTCGGATCGCCAACCAGGCACGCCTCGACGTTCTCGCCGTCAACATCGATCTGCATCCGTTCGCGCCGTTCGCCGATCGGGTGTGGTCGCTGCGCGAGAACCTCGCCGCTTACGACGCGTGGTACGTCGCTGTCGCCGAAGCACTGGACTGTCCGCTGGCAACGCTCGATCGCCGGCTCGCCGACGCACCGGGTCTCAGTTGCGACGTTCGCACGCCGTGACCGGACGGAACCGCACCCGTCGGCAGCCAGATGCCATGATGTCTGCGCCGTGAATCGAGAACGCAACCCCCTTGGCTTCCGGCTCGTCACCGCGTTCATCGCCGGGTTCGTTGGGCTGACGCTCGAGATCGCCTACACGCGGGTGATCTCGTTCAAGCTCTTCTACTACTACACGTACTTCGTCATCGGGCTCGCGCTGCTCGGGCTCGGCGCCGCCAGCGCCGTCACGTCGTTGTCGCCGCGCCTGCGGTCGATGTCGACGATGCGCCTCGTGCAGTGGATCGCGCCGCCGAGCGCCATCGCCGGCCTCGTCGGCTACGCCGTCGTCGCCCGGATGCCGACGCGAACAGGGCTCATCTGGACGGGCACGGGCACCGTCCCGCTCGGCCAGCTCCTGCGGCTGATCGTGCTGTCCGTGTCGCTCACGGCGGTGTTCTTCGGGGTGGGACTGCTGCTCGCGACGCTGATCGTCGCCGAGGTGCGCCACGTGCGCCGCCTGTACTTCTGGGACCTCACCGGCGCCGCGCTCGGCTGCCTCGTCGCCGTCCCACTGCAGGCGACGGTCGGCCCGCCGACCATGATCCTCGGGTCGATCGTCGTGTTCGGGGCGCTCGGAGCGGTGCCGACCGTGCTCGAACGCACCGGCCGTGCGCCGAGCGAGGCGAAGCCCGACAGGGACGGATCGCGCACCCGAACCCGCGATCTCGCCACGCTCGGCACCGTCGTGGTCGTCGTCCTCGGTGCGGTGCTCGCCGGTCAGCTCAAGATCCGGACCGACGACTCGAAGACGATCCGCGACACCGACCCGATCGAGGCCGGCGGATGGGGGCCCGTGTTTCGGGTCGACGCCGTGCCGTTCGGCGACGTCTACCTCGTCTCCCACGACGGGCTGCTCGGGTCGTCGGTGTACCGCTATGACGGGACGAGGGCGACCACGGCACGCTTTGACATCGACGCCCGTCAGATCCCCTTCGCCGCGTTGTCTGGCGAAGGTCCGCGCGTGCTGATCATCGGTGCCGCCGGCGGCAACGAGGTGATGGCGTCGCTGACGTACGGCGCGAGCCAGGTCGACGCCGTCGAGCTCAACCCGGTCACGGTGGACATGCTGAACGGCCCGCTCGCCGAGTTCTCCGGCAACTTCGTGGACGACCCACGGGTCAACTACGTCCAAGGTGACGGCAGGACGTTCCTCGCCCGCAGCGACGAGAAGTACGACATCGTCTGGTTCGTCGCCCCCGACAGCTACGCCGCGTCGAACTCCGCGACGTCAGGCGCCTTCGTGCTGTCGGAGAGCTACCTGTACACGCAGGAGATGATCGAGGAGGCCTACGACCATCTCTCCGAACGTGGTCTCGTCGTCGCCCAGTTCGGCGACGTGCAGCTGGACAACCGCTCCACGAGAACGGCGCGCTACCTCGTGACGGCGAGGGCGGCGCTCGACGGTCGTTCGCAGGGACCCTTCGGCGAGCACGTCGGCCTCGTGACCGAGGGCGGTTTCGGTCCCTTCGGCAGCATCAGCACGATCATGCTGTCGCGGCCGAGCCTCGACGCTGCGGCCGCCGAGCGTGTCGAGGCGGGTTTGGGCAGCATCGACAAGGCTGAGGCGCAGTACCTGCCGGGCGCGGTGCGCAAGGAGGGGACCCTGTCGGATCTCATCGACGGCTCGGACGAACAGGTCGACGACATCGTCGACGGCTATCCGTACGAGATCTCGGCGATCAACGACACCCGCCCGTTCTTCTGGCACTTCACCTCGTTCGGGACGGTCGTCTCCGACTGGGATCTCGCCGACAGGGGCGACCCGGAGATCGCCGTCGGCGAGCGGCTCCTGATCGTGCTGCTGCTCATCGCTGTGTCGATTGCGGCGATCCTGCTGTTCGTGCCGTTCCTGCTGACGAGGCGCCGGAACACCCCGGGCCTCTCGACCCGGTTGCCGGGTCGGGCGCAGTTCTTCGTCTACTTCACGGCCCTCGGACTCGGCTTCATGCTCATTGAAATCTCGATGATCCAGCGCTTCGCGCTGCTGCTCGGCTTCCCCACGCTGTCGCTGTCCGTGTCGCTGTTCACCTTGCTGATCGCCACCGCCGTCGGCGCCCGCGTCTCCGGGGTGCTGACCCGCCTCGGGCGGGCGGCGCTGCCCGCCGTGACGGCGACGCTGATTGTGCTCACCGTGGCCTACATCCTGGCCGCCGACCCCATCACCGACGCCGCGCTGTCGTGGCCGCAATCGGCACGGATGCTGCTGGTGGTCATAATGCTCTTTCCCGTCGGCCTGCTGCTCGGCGTGTTCCTGCCAGCCGGGATGGACGCCGTCGTCGCGGCGACCGAATCCGCCGGCACCGATCGCGACCGCAGCGTGGCGTGGTGCTGGGCCGTCAACGGGTTCTTCTCCGTCGTCGGGGCCTCGCTGACGACGGTCGTGTCGATGGAGTTCGGGTTCAACGTCGCGCTGATCGCCGGACTGGTGCTCTACGCCGTCGCAGCGGGCATCGGTCAGTCCCCGCGCAGCGCGTCGCCGAGCTTGACCCGCATGCCGGTGCGCAGCACCGCGTTGCGGTAGATGCGACCGCTCAGCCATACGAGTGCGGGGATGACCACGAGCGTCCCGAGCACGGCGAGGAGCGGCTCCCACAGCGGCACGCCGCCGATCGAGAGCCGCATCGGCATCAGCGTCGGGGCGAAGACGGGTGTCATCGACAAGATGCGGGCGAACCCGTTGGCGGGATCGGAGGGGAGCACCGAGATCCCGACCACGTAGCCGATGACGACGACCATCGTGATCGGCGTGACGACGGCACCGATGTCCTCCTGGCGCGAGACGAGCGCGCCGCAGGCGGCAAACACGAGGGCATACATCGCGTAGCCGAGCAGGAACCAGATCACGAGCCACACGAAGATGCTGCCGAGTGCCGACGCCGAGATCGTGATGGCGCCCGTGATGGTGCCGGCGGCGAACCCGATGCCACCGAGCAGCGCCAGTTGTCCGATGCCCAGCAGCCCGATGCCGAGCACCTTGCCCGCCATCAGCTGCCATGGCTTGATCGTGGCGAGCAGCAGTTCGACGATGCGGCTCGACTTCTCCTCGACGACGCCCTGCGCGACGACCTGGCCGTACATCAGCAGCGCGAGATAGATGAGGAGACCGGCGATCGCGCCGATTGCGAGTCGCTCGGGGTCGTACTCGTCGGTCTGCAACGAGACGGTCTCCACGCGAGCACCGGCCAGCGCCTCGTCGATCTGCTGGGGGGTGCCACCGAGATCGCTGACGACTGCGTCGAGGGCGAGTCGCACTGCGGCGACGTTGACCGCGTTCTCCACCTTGGTGCCGAGCTCGTCGTCGCTGTAGGCGGTGAAGCCGCCGTCGCGGCCGCGAACGAGCAGCACGTCGAGGTCGCCGTCTTCGACCATGCGGCGGCCGGCTGCCTCGTCGCCCACCTCCTCGGGTTC